>NZ_JAKUFT010000043.1:0-45742 GCF_022663605.1 Bacillus cereus group sp. BfR-BA-01379 | reverse complement strand
TCATCCCGAAAAAGACGAGTAACTTTCCTCTTCCCTCTAAACGAAATGCCTGCCTTCCTTCTTTCGCTAACAACAATACAATCAGTACGATTGCCACCGCTCCATAGCGAATAAGAGAAAAATAAAATGGATCTATGTATTCTAGCGCATGATCAGCAACTGGAAACATTGCTCCCCATGACATACTTGCAATTAAACACGCTAAAGCCCCTATTATCATTTGAACTTTTTTCACCACAATCCCCCACTTCTTTCTATTTGCACAAAGAGAATTGTAAAAGAAAAAATATATCACGTAAAATGATTCGAAATGATGTTAACTATCACTTATAATGATAGTTAACATCAAGGAGGAGCATAAAATGGAATTAAGAGACTTACAAATCTTCCAAAGCGTTGCCGACCAAGGCAGTGTAAGCGGCGCAGCAAAGGAATTAAACTACGTACAATCAAATGTAACTGCACGTATTAAACAATTAGAAAACGAACTAAAAACACCGCTCTTTTATCGTCATAAACGAGGTATGACTTTAACAGCCGAAGGAAGAAAAATGCTCGTTTATGTTCATAAAATTTTGCAAGATGTTGACGAGCTAAAACAAGTATTTTTAGATAGTGAAACACCCTCCGGTATATTAAAAATTGGTACAGTCGAGACAGTAAGTACATTACCTACCATCTTATCTTCTTACTATAAACGCTATCCGAATGTCGATTTATCATTACAAGCCGGTCTAACAGAAGAATTGATTAGAGAAGTCCTTAATCATCAATTAGATGGTGCCTTTATATCAGGTCCAATTAAACATCCACTAATCGAACAATATGATGTTAGTACAGAGAAATTAATGCTTGTAACACAAAATAAAGCTTTTCATATTGAAGAATTTACAACCACACCCCTCCTCGTTTTTAACCAAGGATGTGGATACCGTTCCAAACTAGAACGATGGCTGAAAGATGAAGGTTTGCTACCAAAAAGAATTATGGAATTTAATATATTAGAGACCATATTAAACAGTGTTGCACTCGGCCTTGGAATTACACTCGTACCACAGTCCGCTGTCCACCATCTTTCTAAAGCTGGTAAGGTACATTGTCATGCAATCCCTGAAAAATATGGTAGTATTTCAACGGTTTTCATACGCCGTAAAGATAGCTATATGACGAATTCAATGCGTAGCTTTTTAAAAACAATTGAAGAGCATCATCATATCAATATGCTTTAATAGACATTCTTACACGAATGTCTTTTTTCTTACAAAAGTGTAAGCCTTCCGTAAGCTAATTCGATAGTTGCAGGCGATCATATTCCCTATAATTAAGATATAAAGCAGGGCAATAACAATTCGAAAAGGAGCGGATACGCATGATGAACAAAATGAAATCAAACAAATTTTTAAATACAATGGGCATGGTGCTATCCGCACTTGTCGATGCAAAAGCCGTTGCAACTACATTAAACAAATAAGGAGAGATTATAATGAACAACATTACTTTCAACAAATCAGACTTTACCCCGCATTAACGGGCAGTAAGACTTCCACTTCAAAATCCAACGAAATCAAAGAAGTTAGGTTTGGAATCAACTGCCCGTAAAGCCCGATTGGTTCAACTAATAATCAGTGAGGGATACCCCGCCCTCATTGATTAAAGTTTCACTTTATCGGACTTGCAAGTGGAGCTACTCTTCTTACAGCTTTCATTTACACACTTGCTCAAGGTCTTGTTTAATACTTTGTTTCCCCAAACCCCTTTATATATAGAAAAAGCTGCTCGTCTTATAGACAAGCAGCTTTTTAGTTTATCCCGCTTTAATGGGCAGTAAGACCTCCACCTCAAAATTCGACGAAAGCAAAGAAGTTAGGTAGGGGGCGGGCTGCCCATTAAAGTCCGATTGGTGAGGGCTGATAATCAGTGAGGGATAGAACCCCCCACTGATTAAAGTTTTAGTTTATTTCATATATAATTTGACCTGTTTTCGTCATATCGTATCCGCCAATTGCTTTTAATTCATTATGAAATTCTTCCGATTGCAGAATATCTTTCACGACTTCAATCAGCTCTTCATTTTCTTTATTCTTCAAAATCACCAAATCATACTGTTCTTTCATGATTGGAATAAAATCTACATTTACAATTTGCGAAAACTTTTCTGATCCTACTCCCACATCAGCTTTTCCATTCGCGACTTGCGTGGCAACACCAAGATGATTCGATTCTTCCCATTCATATCCACTAATACGTTCTTTATTTAACTTTTGAATGCGCAATTGTTCATCGACTAACACCCTAATACCAGAACCTTTTTCTCGATTTACAAATCGTATAGATGATTGAGATAAATCAGCCCATGTTTTTATATTTTTAGGATTTCCCTTTTGCACATAAAACCCGACGTTCCTTGCTAATAAATTAATCATAGTACATGGTTGTCCAACTAAAATACGTTTTACGTAAGGAACATTATATGTACCCGTTTCTCCATCAAACAAATGAAGACTAACGATACTTCCTTCTCCTTGATACATTTTTATTAAACTCGTTAAACTACCTTGATATGCCCTTAATATATTTGAACTTGGCAGGCGATTTTCTATACGTTTTGCCAACATATCTAACGTTAGTTCTTGTCCGCTAATAATACATGTATCCAAGCCTCTACTATCTTCGCTCTTTACAGGAGTACCTTGTATTTTCCCTGTTTTCATTTGCTTTATATATTGTTCTAAATCTGTTGCATCAATGCGCATCTGTCTACCGATTCTATAAGAAGGCAGTTTTCCTTTTTTAATTAGATCGTATACAGTTAATTTTGATACTTTTAATCGCTTCGCTACTTCTTCCGTTGTGTAGGAATGATGATCCATAGACGATTCCTCACTTTCTTCCTTCATTGTAACAAAGAAAAGAATATTTCTCCTATATTTTAAAAACAACTACATCGTTCAAATTATATTCAATTATAACTAGTTATATTTAGTTATATTTAGTTATAATTAAATATGTCAAAACGAAAGGGGATTTTTTTATGAACAAGTTTACATTACGATCCATCGGAGCACTTATACTTTCTTTTCTTCTTATATTTAGTGCTGCATGTACAAGCGGCGAAAAGAAAGAGAAATCAACTGCTAAAGAAGGAAAAACAGTAGAACTTACTATATCAGCTGCTGCAAGCTTACAAGATGCACTAAAAGAAATTGAAACAAAATATAAAGAAAAAGAACCTAATATTAAACTTTCTTTTAACTTCGGTGCTTCTGGTGCACTTCAACAACAAATTGAGCAAGGTGCACCTGCTGATTTATTCTTCTCAGCAGCCGAAGATAAATTCCAAACCCTTGTTAAAAAAGGATTTATTAATGAAAAAGAAGGGAAAAATCTTCTTGGAAATGAACTCGTTCTAGTCGTCCCAAAAGATAGTTCTCTTACAAAAATTCAAGATTTAAAAGATGAAAAAATTAAGAAGATCGCACTTGGTACACCTGAATCAGTACCTGCTGGAAAATATGCAAAGGCTTCTCTCACACATGAAAATCTATGGAATGATATTCAAAATAAAATCGTATTTACAAAAGATGTTCGCCAAGTGTTAACATATGTAGAAACAGGTAATGTCGATGCTGGTATTGTATACAAAACAGATGCTCTTATTTCAAACAAAGTAAAAATTGGTGAGACAGCAGCAGCGACTTCTCATGAGCCAATTCACTATCCTTTAGGTGTTATAAAAGAATCTAAGCACAAGAAAGAGGCGACCTCATTTTATGAGTATTTGCAGTCAAAAGATGCACAATCTATCTTTAAGAAATATGGATTTACAGTCCTATCCTAATTGCCATGAGCTTTGATGCTATTTTGTCACCAATCTTTCTATCTTTACGAGTAGCTGCATGCGCCACCCTGATCGTTACAATTTTAGGAACGATAATTGGACGAGTGCTAGCACGCTCCTCATGGAGATATAAAGTAATATTAGAAACTATTTTCTTATTACCAATGGTGCTTCCACCAACCGTAATCGGCTTTTTTCTCATTATCATTTTTGGAAATAATAGTCCCATTGGAGCGTGGGTAGAATCAATATTTCAGCAGTCTATTATGTTCACATCTACTGCTGCTATCATCGCTTCTACAGTTGTTGCATTTCCGCTTATGTATCAATCAGCAAAAACAGGATTTTCTATCGCAAATGTACAAATTGAAGAAAGTGCTCGTGATCTTGGTGCAAGTGAATATCAAGTTTTTCTACACGTCACACTCCCGCTTGCATTTCCTGCCTTACTAAGCGGAATGATTTTGAGCTTTGTTCGTGCACTAGGGGAATTTGGTGCTACACTCATGTTTGCCGGAAATATTCCTGGTAAAACACAGACTATCCCAACTGCAATTTATATGGCGATTGATGCAAGTAATATGCAACTTGCTTGGACACTAGTAGTTATCACTATTAGTATTTCACTCCTATTTCTGCTATGTATTCAGCTTATTAATAAAAGAATTACTAACCCTTAAAGCAGCTTCTGTCGAAGCTGCTTCTTTATTTCTTAGGAAATAAAATATACTAACGGGAAATAACTGAATTTTACTTCTTATTAAAATATACATTTTATTTGAATTCACTTTCTAAAATAGGCAATTTCCTGTTATTATATGGAGGTGTTTCAAAAAATGAAGAAATGAAAACGCATTTATATTGTGAATTCTTCATCCTGTTTTAGCGATCGGTAATCTTCTACTCTATTAGTGGGGCATTACCGATCGTTAGAACGATATGTAATTATATTGGTATAGAAAACCGAAGGGAGTCTTGTAATGGACATTTTATTAGCGCTTCTTCCTGCAATTGCATGGGGAAACATCTTATTAGTAAGCGTAAAAATGGGCGGTGGTGCATATAGCCAAACGGTAGGTATGACAATCGGTGCTCTATTCTTCGCAACAATTATGTATGTATTTACTCAACCAGCTTTAACAATGACAGTCTTGATTGTTGGTTTTATTTCAGGTTTATTCTGGGCATTAGGACAAGTAAACCAATTAAAAACAGTTGAAAAACTAGGTGTTTCAACTACTGTAACGATTTCTACTGGTATGCAACTTGTTGCAACTTCTATCTTTGGGGTTATCGCTTTCCGTGAGTGGACTACTACAACAACGATTGTTCTGGGAACGATTGCAATCCTATTAATCGTAGTTGGTGTTGTATTCACATCACTAGATGACAAAGAAAATGCACAGCCACCAGGACAATTGAAAAAAGGACTTCTTACTTTAATTGTTTCTACTTTCGGCTACCTTGTATATGTAATTATTATTCGTTGGTATAATATCGATGGTTGGTCTGCTATTTTACCACAAGCAGTTGGTATGTTTGTTGGTGCGGTTGTACTGACATCTAAACATAAGCCATTTAACAAATATGCAATCCGTAATGCTTTATCTGGTTTACTATGGGGAACTGGAAACTTATTCTTACTTCTTTCATTACCACGTGTCGGAGTAGCAACAAGCTTCCCATTATCTCAAACTGGAATCGTTATCTCAACATTCGGTGCGATTGTCTTCTTAGGTGAAAAGAAAACAAAACGTCAATTGATCTTTATTGCACTAGGTAGTGTTTTAATTATCGGCGGCGCTGTATTGTTAGGTATGACAAAAGCATAAACTTATAATCTATTAATCCCTGAAGCAATTATGCTTCAGGGATTTTTTATTACAACTATTTTTTAAATATAATAATCTTTATAGCCTTATTTGTATCACCTCTCCTCCCTCCCATTCCATTCTTTTCACGATAAGTCTTTTCTTTTTACAAAATTCTCTTAAAAATGGTATCGTTTTTTATAACATATCTCCACTAGAAAGGAATAAAGGATATGCTAACTAAACATCGAATTCTATTTATTGGTGCTGGTCGTATGGCAGAAGCTATATTTTCCGGATTACTTAAAACAAGCGAAGAATACATCGAAGAAATTATCGTTTCTAACCGAAGCAACGTAAAAAAGCTAGAACAATTACAAGCACGATATAATGTGTCTACTGCAACAGATTGGAAGCAGCATGTTACATCTGTTGATACGATTGTTTTAGCAATGCCACCTTCTGCACATGAAGAATTATTAGCAGAATTATCTCCGTTACTATCGAATCAACTTGTCGTAACGGTAGCCGCTGGCATTGGCCCATCTTATTTAGAAGAAAGACTTCCCGGGGGAACACCTGTTGCTTGGATTATGCCAAACACAGCTGCTGAAATTGGAAAGTCTATCTCCTTATATACAATGGGACGATCAGTAAACGAGATGCATCAAGAAACCCTGCAACTGCTTTTAAGAGGCATTGGTACTTCGCAACTTTGTACTGAAGAGGAAGTTCATCAGCTTACTGCAGTTACTGGAAGTGCACCAGCTTTCCTTTATTACTTTGCTGAAAGCTTAATTGAAGCAACAAAAAGTTATGGAGTCGATGAAGCAACCGCAAAACACCTTGTCATTCAAATGATTTCCGGTTCTGCTTCTATGCTTGAACAAACGCAAGATCCAGCTAACCTCCGCGAACAAGTAACAACACCAGGTGGTTCCACAGCTGAGGGTCTCAAAGCTTTATATGAATATAATTTTTCAGAGGCAATTCAAAAAGCAGTAGAAGCAACAAACAAAAAAGCTAGGGGGAAATAATATGAATTTAACAAGTTTAAAAGACTATACAACATTACATAACGGTGTAAAAATGCCTTGGTTTGGTTTAGGTGTTTTTAAAGTAGAAGATGGTTCAGAAGTAATTGAATCTGTAAAAGCAGCAATTAAAAATGGCTACCGCAGCATTGATACTGCAGCAATTTATCAAAACGAAGAAGGCGTTGGAAAGGCGATCCGTGAATCAGGTGTTTCACGTGAAGAATTATTTATTACATCAAAAGTGTGGAATAGCGATCAAGGGTATGAAACAACACTTCAAGCATTTGAAACTACATTAGAGAAATTAGGCCTAGAATATTTAGATTTATATTTAGTACATTGGCCTGTAAAAGGGAAATATACTGAATCATGGAAAGCATTAGAAAAGCTTTATAAAGACGGCCGTGTTCGCGCTATCGGTGTGAGTAATTTCCATATTCACCACTTACAAGACGTATTTGAAATTGCTGAAATTAAGCCAATGGTCAACCAAGTGGAATATCACCCACGTTTAGCACAAGAGGAGCTGCATACTTTCTGTAAAGAACATAACATTCAACTTGAAGCTTGGTCACCATTAATGCAAGGCCAACTGCTAGACAATCCAACATTACAAGACATTGCAACAAAATATAATAAATCAACTGCACAAATTATTTTACGCTGGGATCTACAAAACGAAGTTGTAACAATCCCTAAATCTATTAAAGAACATCGCATTATTGAAAATGCAAATATATTCGATTTTGAATTAAGTGCTGATGACATGCAAGCAATTCAAGCTTTAAATGAAGATCGTCGCGTTGGTCCAGACCCAGATAACTTTAATTTCTAATAGAAAAACCACTGCTATATGCAGTGGTTTTTTTCATCAAATAAAACTGAAAATTTAAACTATATTTCATTCGGTTGACACTTCATTATCCAAGGTGTAAGATTTTGAATTATCAAAGAAACACAAAAATTAATAAAGTTTATTCGTTTACTCATTGTATCAAGAGAGGTGGAGGGACTGGCCCTTTGAAACCTCGGCAACAGGTTCACTTTGAATACTGTGCCACTTCCTGCAAGCTTTATGCTTGAAAGATAGAATGAGGGACTTCGTTTATATACGGGTGCATAACTTGTACGTAAAAATCCCTCTTTCTCAATACGAAAAGAGGGATTTTTTATTTTTCATTTCCCTCATCATCATCCAAACTTAATTATTTAGGAGGAAAATCAAATGAAAAAGAAGTTTGTACCCGGTATTGCATCAGTTGTAGGAGTAAGTATTTTATTAACTGGTTGCGGTAGTTATAAAAACGAAGCAAGCGGAGCAAATGCAAAAGACGAGGCGCCTAGTAAACAGGTTTTAAACTTATCTTCACCTACTGAAATACGAACAATGGATACAGCTCGTGCTACAGATACTGATTCTGGTCAAGTAATGAGAAACGTATTTGAAGGTTTGTATAATCTTGGTGAAGGTAACAAACCTGTCCCTGGTGTTGCAAAATCTCATGAAGTAAGTGGCGATAAAACGAAATACACATTCCATTTACGAGATTCAAAATGGTCAAACGGCACTCCTGTTACAGCAAAAGACTTTGTCTTTGCTTGGCAAAGAGCTGTTGATCCAGCAACAGCCTCTGAATATGCATTTCTATTCTTTGATATTAAAAACGCAACAAAAATTAACAATAAAGAACTTCCAGCCGATCAACTTGGTGTAAAAGCAATTGATGACCATACGTTTGAGGTAGAATTAGAACGTCCTGTTCCGTACTTTATAAGCTTAACAGCGTTCCCAACATTTCTACCAATTAACGAGGAATTCTTTAAAGCACAAGGTGATAAATATGCTTTAGAAGACAATACAATTTTGTACAACGGGGCTTTTACACTAAGCGATTGGAAGCACGAGCAAAGCTTTAAATTCAAGAAAAACCCTACCTATTGGGATAAAGATACTGTCAAACTAGAAGAAATCAACTTTAACATCGTAAAAGAAAAGTCTACGGAAGTAAATTTATTCGAGTCAAAACAATTAGACCGTATCAAACTAACATCTGACTTCGTTGATAAATATAAAAAGGATGCTAACTTTAAAGAGCGTCCGAATGTAGGAGTACAGTTTTTACGTATGAATCAACAAAACAAAGTACTTCAAAACGTTTCTGCACGCCAAGCAATCGATCAAACAATTGATCGAAAATCCTTTGTAAATACGTTATTAAATGACGGCTCTACACCAACCTCTAGTCTCGTGCCGAAAAACTTTGCAAAAGGACCTGACGGAACAGATTTCCGTGCTGCAAACGGCGATTTAACAAAGGTTGATACAAAATCTGCTCAAGAATTATGGAAAAAGGCAAAACAAGAACTTGGGTCTGAAAAAATAACGTTAGAGCTATTAACAAGTGACGGTGACCTTGAAAAGAAAACTGGTGAATTCTTAAAAGGACAACTAGAAAAGAATTTAGATGGCTTAACAGTAAATATAAAGCCGCAACCACGTAAGCAACAAGTTTCACTTTTATTAAAAGGTGACTACGAAATTGGAATTGACGGCTGGAGCCCTGACTTTGCGGATCCAATTACATTCCTTGAGCTATTTACAACGAATAACCCTTACAACTTAGATCATTACTCTAATAAGGAGTTTGATGAAACAATAGCAAAAGTGAAAACAACTTTAGCCGGTGATGAAAAAGCTCGCTGGGAAGCATTACTAGCATCCGAGAAAATATTATTTAAAGACTCTGTTATCGCTCCTCTTTACCAAAAAGGCGAATCTTATTTAGAACGTTCTTATGTGAAAGGAATTGTGCAAGTAGACTTTGCAGGTCAATTAAACTTCAAATGGGCAAAAATTGAAAAATAAAACAAAGCGTTAATCCGCATCAATCGAGCTTTTATCGGTAGCCGCAATTAGCGTAATAAAAGGCCACTTTATTTGAAGTTTCCCCACCTACACCAATTATTTTTTTAGAAAAACATATGAAAAGTAGGTTCCCTAATACGAGGGAATCTACTTTTTTAATATATTATTTCAAGAAATTAACAATCTATTTTTATTATTGACATATAGTTCTTTCCAGTGTTAATATTCTAAATAATCAAAGAAACGAAATATTTAACCATCAAAATATAATGTCTTCTACGCTGAAACATATAACGATAGATTATAGTTCAGCATGTATATACATATAGAACACCTGATTACCTACATACACATACCTATAATAGGTTCTCTCTTCTTCTATAGTTACACTTCAATACATGGACATTATGACGTTACGAACAACACATTTAGGGAGGAACGAACAATGAATAAAAAAGTTGTACCTGTTGTTGCATCTGTTTTAGGGGCAAGTCTATTACTAACTGCTTGCGGAGGAAATAAAGATAACGCAAGTGGAGCGAAAGCAAATGATAAAGCACCTGATAAACAAGCAATTAACTTATCATTTGCTTCAGAAATTCCAACAATGGATGTTGCAAAAGCGACGGACGGGGAATCCATGAGCGTAATGCGAAATGTTTTTGAAGGTTTATATGCAATGGGAGAAGATAATAAACCGATTCCTGGTGTTGCTGATTCGGTTGACGTTAGTCCCGACAAAACAAAATATACATTCCACCTGCGTGATTCAAAATGGTCAAACGGTACTCCTGTTACAGCAAAGGACTTCGTCTTCGCTTGGCAACGTGCCGTAAATCCTGATACAGCAGCTGAATATGCATTCCTATTCTTCGATATACAGAATGCGAAACAAATAAACCAAAAACAATCACCAATTGATCAACTAGGGGTCAAAGCTCTTGATGATAAAACGTTAGAAGTACAGCTAGACCGTCCTGTTCCCTACTTCTTAAGCTTAACGACATTCTCAACATTCTTACCAATTAACGAAGAGTACTTAAAATCTCAAGGAGATAAATATGGTTTAGAAACAAATCATTTAATTTACAACGGTGCTTTCACATTAGATAACTGGAAACACGAGCAAAGCTTCCAATTGAAGAAAAACCCTAACTATTGGGATGCTAAAACTGTAAAATTAGAGGAAATCAACTTCAATGTCGTTAAAGATAAGTCTACAGAAGTTAACTTATATGATTCAGGACAAATTGATCGCGTTGCTTTAACTGCGGAGTTTGTTGATAAATATAAGGGCGATCCAAACTTCAAAGACCGCGCTGAAGTTGGCATTCAATTCTTACGACTCAATCAAAAAAATGAAACGTTAAAAAATCAACATGCACGCCTTGCTATTAACGGAGCAATGAATAAAAAAGCATATGTAGAAACAATTTTAAATAACGGTGCTGTTCCAGCTGAAGGAATGATTCCTGCGAAATTCGCAAAGAGTCCAGAAGGTAACGACTTCCGTAAAGAAAACGGAAACCTAGTCAAAGATGATGTGAAAACAGCGAAAGAAAACTGGAAAAAAGCGAAACAAGAACTTGGTACTGACAAAGTAACAATCGAACTATTAACAAGTGATAATGCTTTAGCTAAAAAGACTGGTGAATATTTAAAAGGTGAACTAGAAAAGAATCTAGATGGATTAACAGTGACATTAAAACCACAACCACGTAAACAACAGTTAAAACTACTATTAAGCGGTGACTATGAAATCGGTATTGATGGCTGGGGCCCTGACTTCGCGGATCCAATTACATTCTTAGATTTATTTACAACAGATAGTGCTTATAATTTCGATAAATACTCTAACAAAGAGTATGATGAGCTAATCCATAAAGTGAAAAAAGATTTAGCTGGCGATGAAAAAGCTCGCTTTGAAGCAATGAAGCAAGCTGAAAAAATCCTATTACAAGACGGCGCTGTCGCTCCTTTATACCAACAAGGTCGTTCTTACTTACAACGCTCTTTCATTAAAGGGCTTGTAACAACTGACTTCGGCGGTGAATTTAACTACAAGTGGACAGAAGTTGCAAAATAATAAGTATCAGTAAAAAAAGGTATCCAATTGAAGGATACCTTTTTGTTTTATACTTCTTTAATTATAGAACTACTTCTCTTTACCATCCCTTTTATACATATAGTAATTCTTGCTACCAATTTTATAACTAGTACAATAAGTAATAATACAATAATATTTCTCTCCCTATTAACTTCACCAAATATTATTGTATGATAACCGTTTGTTACGGGAAATAATCTCTAATCTAGTGATAACTATTTGCGGATCAATAATAGGAAGACAAACAAAACGATTATCAATTTTCTTCATAGCACTCTTTTTGCATCGAACTAAAACTCATCATAAATATAAACATAAACATCAAATATGTTCTCCATGTCAAAGAAGGTATATGTCCTGACCAAAGATAGCTAATTAAATAATTAATTCCCATAATACAAGACGATATTACTAAACTAATACTTATTAGTTTTGCATATTTGAGCATATCTTTTCTCCTTACTTTTCTATCTCTTCAAATTGCAGATTTATCGGTTCTTCTAGTAGTGTTTCATAAAAGTTTTCAGCCAAATCTGTTGAAGGAATTTTTTCATCCACTTCATCAAATCGGATACTATCTAGCCACACGCTGCCTTCTCCTGACAATAAAATACCGAATGCAATACCAAGCGCCCCTTCTTTTATATCTAATACAACCGAGTACGATTGCCAGTTATTCGTATTTTTAATTGGACGATTTTGCATATTATCCATAGCGAGCGGTTCTGTATCTTTCCCATCTACTCGCATCCACAATCCTGCCCAATCTCTTACATTCTCACTCTTAATAAACGCTGTTAAACGTAATCTTTTACCTACATATTTATCTGCTCGGAACATTTGCATTAATGTTGAAAATCCTCCATGCGTAACATTCTCTTTTGCTTTTATGTATGCAGATACTTTTCCTTGATGGGCAACTTCATAATCTAAACCCATCTCATATTCAGCAGGATGACTTCCACTTAAGATCCATCCTTTCGGTATACCTTTTTGCATTGAAACACCCTCTCTTTCTATATAAAATGACTGAAAGTACTTTCGATATTTCTTTGGTGGCAATTGAAACATTCTTTTAAAAGCTCTCGTAAATGCCTCTTGTGAGGAAAAACCATATTGCACTGCAATATCAATAACAGCTCTCTCCGTTAACACTAAGGATTGTGCAGCATGAGTTAACCTTCTCTTTCGAATATAATCCGTTACACTCATCCCAATATACTTTTGAAAAATACGATGAAAATGGTACATCGATACTGCACTGTGAGACGCCACTCTTTCTGTAGTAAGCTCCTCATGTAAATGATCCTCTATATATTCAATTGCCTGTTTTACCATCTCTTTATATTCCTCATGCATATTAGTACCCCCTCACAACTTCAATTTACCATATACATACAAATCATTTTTGATTTAAATTGCGGATTATCCCTTGCGGCTATAGGATAATAATTTATTTTCAACTCATACATAATTACATGATTTTGGGAAAAACTTGTATAGAACGAATTTACATAAGGAGGAATTTATAATGAGAATTTTACTATCAGTTTTATTAGCTCTTATGCTAGTACCTGCATTAACAGGATGTAAAGCTCCTGCAAAAGAAGACACAACTTCTAATAAAAAGACTACAGAAGAGGCAAAGAATGAAGCCCCTGCTGATTTAAAACTAGACTTTAATGAATTCGATTTAAAGGCAGACTACCAAGATACAAAGAAAGACTACGAAGCTGACTATAAAAATGTAGCAGCAGATAAGAAAATGGAAGCAAAAATTGAAGATCATAAAGCAGATGTAAAATTAACAGGAGACGAGGCTATCACAAAATTAAGCCCACTTCTACAAGAATTAAAATTTAATAAAGATACTCCTGATCAAGAAGTAATCGATCAAGTAGTAAACGTGTTCAAGCTTGATAAAGACTACCAAAAGTTCGATTTAGAAGTTGTCTTCTCTGATGGAACGAAAAAAGAATATAAAAGAGAAATAAAATAAAGAAGTAGGCGGTTGCCTACTTCTTTATTTTTACATATTTTAAATCCGGTTTAGATCCAACATAATATTGAAGACCTGATACTGACCCTTTTTGTAAATAAGAATCAGAAGGGAATATAATTGGAATTAATGGTGAATCTGTAAACATAATATCTTCTGCTTTATGCAATAAGTCAAAACGCTTATCTTCGTTTTGTTCAACTTCTGCTTCTTTTACTAAAGCGTCAAATTCCTTATTATGCCATTTTGCATAATTATTCGGACCATCACCTGCATATAAATCTAGTTTAGTAATCGGATCTAATAAAGAGCCACCCCATCCCATATAAGCTAATTGGAAATCACTTTGCTTATATGTGTCGATGTAACTCTTCCACTCTTTATTTTCTAATTTAATATCTACACCAAGATTTTTCTTAAACATTTCCTGCATTGCTTCTGCTACTTTTTTATGCTGTGTATCCGTTGTAAACTTTAATGTTACTTCAGGTAATGTAGACCATCCTTGTTCTTTCATACCTTCTTCTAACAATTTTTTCGCTTCTGCTGGATCAAATTTAACGTAATCACCTTTTTCTTTACGGAAATCACGACCACCTTGTGTTTTTGCTCCTTCTGGTACGAATGCATATGCTTCTTGTGCATTATTCTTATACAGTTTTTCAACGATAAACTTACGATCAACTGCTAGTGAAAATGCTTTACGTACTTTCGCATTTGTAAATGGCTCTTTTTCTACGTTAAACGAGTAAATATAAGATGAGAATCCCGCAACACGTTTATATTCTTTATTCCCTTTTTCTTTCTCGATCATCTCTTGTGGTAAGCTACTTAATAAATCTAATTCTTTTGATTTGTACAATTGATACGCTGTTTTAGAGTCTGGAATAATACGAAACTCAATTTCTTTTAATGTTACCTTTTTATCATAGTATTCTTTATTTTTTTGTACTGTAATTGCTTGATTATGCTTCCATTCTTTTAACGTGAATGGTCCATTTGTAATTAACTCTTTGGGATCTGTTTTTAATTTGTTGTTATCATCAATTGATTTTTTAGATAGTGGAATAAATAATGAACTCGCTAATTTTTGTTTAATAGAAGCAACTGGGTGCTCAAGTGTTACCTTTAATGTTTGAGGATCAACGACTTGAATACCAACTTGGCCTTCTTCACCTTTTCCAGTATTATATGCCTCTGCACCTTTAATAAAATACATTTCTGTCGCATTCATAGAGCCTGTTTTCGGATTTAATAATCGCTTCCATGCAAATTCAAAATCATTTGCTGTAATAGGAGAACCATCTGACCATTTAATATCTTTCTTTAAATGGATTGTATATTCAGTTCCATTCGCATTTACTTCTTCTTTTTCTGCTAACTCATTTTGATATTTCCCATCACTATCTTGCGTATATAAGCTTGAGAATAAATGTCCAATTACATAACCTGATGTGCTATCCGTTGCAATAGCGGAATCAAGTGTATATGGATCGCTACCAATATTCGTTACTAATCGATCCCCTTCTCCCTTACCAGCACTCGCCTTTTGCGCCTCTTTCTTACCGCAAGCGACAGAAGTAATTGCTAATACGGTCATAATGACAAATAATAAAAACTTCTTCATCCTACATTCTCCTTTAACCCGAAATTTTTGGTGTTGATGCTAATAATGTTTTTGTATAAGAATGTTGTGGATTACGAAATACTTCATCCGTATTTCCAAATTCAACAAGTTCTCCTTTATATAAGACAGCCACTTTTTCACATAAGTAGTGAACCATCGGCAAATCGTGCGCGATAAATAAATATGTATAACCTTGCTCCTTTTGAATCTTTTGCAGTAAATGTACAACTTGAATTTGCAATGAAACGTCTAATGCAGAAATTGGTTCATCAAGAATTAATACCTCTGGCTCACATAATAACGCCCTTGCAATAGCGATTCGTTGACGTTGCCCTCCGCTAAATTCATGTGGGTATCGATCGACATATCGTCGATCTAAGCCAACACGTTCTAGCGCATCACCTGCGACTTTATCTTTCAATCCCTTATCACCTAAACCGAATGAAATATATCCTTCTGTTACGCTATCGCGTACTTTCCAGCGCGGATTTAATGCAGCTGTTGAATCTTGAAATATGAACTGTACTCTCTGCAAGAAATCCCGCTTATGAGCTGACTTCAACTTGTGGACAACTTGACCGTTATAATCAATTTGACCAGATGTTGGACTCTCGATCCCAGCTATGAGCTTACCAAGTGTTGTTTTTCCTGAACCACTTTCTCCAATAATGCCAAGCGTTGTTCCTTTCGGGATAGAAAGTGATATATCTTTTAACGCCGCGATTTCTTTCTTCTTACTCCCATACGTTTTTGTTACTTGCTTTACCGTAATTAAATCTGTCGTCATGAGGCATTCACCTTCTCTTTTGATTTCGCTTGGTTATGCTCTAGAACATGTTGCCAACAATGTGAATTATGTTCCTCAGAATAGGATGTTCTATCAGGGAAACGATGAATACATTCTTTTATTGCTACTGGGCACCTATTTACAAATGGGCACCCAAAGCTATTTAACGTTTCAATTGATGGTGTTGTTCCCTCAATAGCCCTAAGTACCTTTTCAGAATCATCCATATTCGGAATGGCCTGCAATAAACTTTTCGTATATGGGTGCTTCGGTGAACCTATTACTTCTTGTATCGTTCCTTTTTCAACAACACGTCCCCCGTACATCACAACTACTCGATCTGCTACTTCACGTACAAGTGCCAAATCATGTGTAATTAATAAAATACTCGTATTTTGTTTTTCTTTTCTCTCTTTTAATAACCCCATAATTTGTTTTTGAATCGTTACATCTAATGCAGTTGTAGGCTCATCTGCAATAACGAGCTTTGGGTGACACGCAAATGCAATTGCTAAACAAATACGTTGTCTCATACCTCCGCTTAATTGATGCGGGTACTGTTCAAAACGTTTCTCCGCTTCATGTATCCCTAAATCATTTAATAAGTTAATTGCAATTTCTTTTGCCTCTTTCTTTGACTTCTTTTCGTGTTGTAAAATCACTTCTGTGATTTGTCTGCCTACCTTCATCGTCGGATTTAAAGAGGACAGAGGGTCTTGAAAAATAAACGAAATATCTTTCCCTCGAATTTGATTCCACTCTGATTCTTGTAAATTCGTTAATCCTTGAGATTGGAAAGAGATACTTCCATCGTCGATATGAATAGCTTCTTGATTTAGTCCAATAATAGATTGTGCTGTAACGCTTTTTCCTGAACCACTCTCTCCTACAAGTGCAACAATTTCACCTTCGTTAATAGAAAAGGAAACATGCTTCACAATTGCTTGCTTACTATTCTTTTTTTCAACGGCCAACGTTACGTTTTCTAAAGATAAAAGCTGTCCCATGTTTTTTCTCCTTTCGATTCCTTTTTACGATTTTTGGATCAATTGCATCTTGCAAACCATCACCAATTGCATTAAATGCGAACATGATTAGTGCAATCATGATTGCTGGGAAGAATAATTGCCACCACTCTCCGCTTAATAATGTCCCGAGTGCATCGTTCGTCATCGTTCCCCAGCTAGCCGCTGGTGATTGTACTCCGAGTCCGATAAAACTTAAAAATGATTCTGAGAAAATAGCTGCCGGAATTGTAAATGACAAATTTACGATAATAATCCCTGTTAAGTTTGGAATTAAATGTCCATATATAATTTTCATATGAGACGTACCTAACCGCTCTGCTGCGATAACAAATTCTCTTTGTTTTAAAGACAGTACTTGTGCTCGAATAAGACGAGCCATTCCAATCCATCCTGTTAATGCAAGGGCAATGATAATAGTAAAAAGACCTGGTTTCATAACAATTAATAGCAAAATGACAATTAATAGATATGGGATACCATATAATACTTCAATCCCTCGTATAATCCACTCATCAATTAACGTTCCAAGACGATTACGCCCTCTTACATATCCGCTAAAACCTCCGATTAGTACACCAAGCCCTATGTCTAGCGCTGCCGCTACCAATCCAACTGTTAGCGAGATTTTCCCACCAGCCCAAGTACGCGCCCATATGTCTCTTCCTAAATCATCGGTTCCAAACCAATGCTCGCTACTAGGAGGTAAATTAGTTGCTTCTTTCACTTGTTCACTCGCAGTAAATGATGTTAAACTTTCGCCAATTAGTGAGAAAATAATAATGAGTAATAACGTCACTGCTCCTAAAACCGCTATAGGGTTTGATATAAACTTGCGAAACACTTCCTTCTTTCGGCTAATCGTTTGCTGCTCTTTATTTATCGTTAATTCTTTTTTCTCTTCATTCGTTAATAACTGGTTATTGATTTCATAAGCTCCCATTTAAATGTCCCCCCTCCTTATGTAATAGAACGAATACGCGGATCAACAATACGATGAATAATATCTGTAATGAAAATACAAGAAATTAATAATGCACTATAGAAAATCGTTGTTCCCATAATGACTGGATAATCTCGGTTAAAAATGCTATCTACAAAATACTTTCCTAGGCCAGGAATGGAAAATATTTTTTCAATAACGAAAGTCCCTGTTAACAGTCCAGCCATTAAAGGTCCAACAAATGTAAGTACTGGCACAATCGCATTTCGAAGAGCATGTCTTATAATGATTTTCTTAATTGGGATACCTTTCGCTCTCGCTAGCTTAATATAATCACTCTGCAAAACTTCAATCATATTAGAGCGAACAAACCTTGTAATTACTGCGATTGGCCCTAACGCTAATGCGAAGGATGGTAATACCGTATGTTCGAATGTGCCCCAAGACGCTACTGGTAACAGTTCAAATTGAATTGCAAATACTTGTATAAATAGTGGCGCTAAAATAAAACTTGGAATAGAAATACCGAGAATCGCAAGTAAGCTCACACTATAATCAATTACTTTCCCATGATAGAGAGCTGCAAATGTACCTGCTACAATTCCGACTAATAATGAAATGATAAGTGCTTGTAAACCAATAATCGCTGATGGACCAAATCCTGTCGTTATAATTTCTGATACGCCTTGTCCCGTCGATTGAACCGATTCACCAAAGTCAAAATGAACTACACCATCTAAATAAGCGACATATTGATTCCATAACGGTTCATCGAGGTGATACTTCGCCCTCATATTTTGTATTACTTCCTCTGGGAAGATTTTCGCATCTGATGAAAATGGATCCCCAGGAATGATATGCATAATCAAAAATGTTACTGTCGTAATGACCCATAGCGTGAACACCATAACCGATAGTTTTTTAATAACATACACTTCAATAACCCCCTAAACAAATGAATTTACTTTGTTTTATTGACATATTTATTCTCCTTACTTTTCCGCTTCTTAAAATACAAAAAGCCTTGATCTTAAAAAATAAGATCAAGGCTTAATAAACGAAGGCCCATCACTTATCTTTCAAGACTTGCTTGCTGGAATTAGCACGGTGTTCCTGTTACAGAACCCGCTGCTGAGGTGTCATAGGGCCAGTCCCTCTACCTCTCTGGATAAGTAAATTGCTATATTATTATTTGGTTCAAATTGTATATTTCGAATTATAATTCTGAAAAAATGAAAAGTCAATCAAATTGGATATATTTAGAAAAATCAGTTTTTAATTCTTTTATCGGAATTACCATTAACAATCGTTCTACTTGTCATCCTCGGCTTCTACAAACTTTTTATACTCCATTCGATACTATTACCTGGCAAACCATTTCTGAATTTCACGAAGAACAGAAGGTATTAGTATCCGAGGATGAAGACGGAGATGGTAAGAAGAAAAAATAACCTTGCACGTACGCAAGGTTATTTTTTCGTTTCTGCTTGAAAACGTTTATAGTATGTTGATGCTGTTGCAAAGTTAATTTCTATATCACGAATCAATGATGAGTCTTCTTCTTTAGCTAACTTCTGCAATTTTTTCATCGCTTGTTCCGATTCATCCAAGAAACCAGCATATACCTCATGCTCTTGCTCTTTCGACTTTGGAACACGAATTTCTTTACGTATATGATCAATATCTTCTAACATGCTAGTCGTTACCTTTTGCACATCTTCTTTATATGTAGCATTCGTTATTTCCTTACCGCCCTTTTCTTTTGCCACTTCAAATAACTGCAGTGCTTTATTAATTTCTTTATTCATTTTTATATCGTATTTTTCATGTACTGCAAGATATGCTTTCATCTCTTCTGTTTGTTCAGTAGATTGCTCTACCTTTTCTTTCGGTTCTTTCGTATCTTTATTTCCATTACACCCTGCTAGAAGGAGCATACTTCCCATTACAGCAATACCCAAAACCTTCTTCATCTCTTCTTCTCCTTTTATCTACAGCTATTACTCATTATAGTTTCTTTTATCTCCACTTGTTATTATACCGATAACACTCTACTTTTTACACTTAAGACGATATCTTAATATACACACCAACATTTTTGTCACAGTATCGTCACTTTATGCAAATAACTTTTGCATCACCTTACAAAACTGTATAAGTTATTTCAAAGAAATGAAAAAAGAGCTAATTCAAAAATATTTGAATTAGCTCTTTTTTATAAATTAAGCCTCTAAATTTTGTCTTTGCTGCAGTTCAAACTGCTTTTCACTTCTTCTGGCCATAAATAGATAACATAACACAGCACCAATTTCACAAAGAGCGATCACAACCCCCATCGGTAATGCGGTGTTGCTTCCCCCAATACCTACTAATGGTGCAACAAGTGCTCCTGAAATGAACTGTAATAATCCTAATAAGGCCGACGCTGTTCCTGCAGCTTGTTTCTGATTTCTCATCGCTAACGAGAACCCAGTTGTTGAGACAACCCCAACACTTGATACAACAAGGAATAATGAACATAAAACACCAATTAAACCTATTCCTAGTACGATTGTCAGTAATAAAGATAGGCCACCAACAGCTGCGATAATAATACCAGCAACAAATAATGTCTTCTCATTCACTTTCCCTGCTAAACGACCCGTTACCTGACTAGCAATAATAATACCGATACCGTTAATCGCAAAGAATAAACTAAATTGCTGTGGTGATGCTCCGTATATGTTCTGCAACACAAACGGTGAGCCCGAAATGTATGCAAACATTGCCGCCGTTACTAGCCCTTGTGACAATGCATATCCCATAAACAGACGATCCTTTAACAGTTTTCCATACGTCGCCAACGTCCCTGACAATCCACCTGTTTCTCTTTCTTCAAGAGGTAATGTTTCACGTAATACGAAAGTAGCTGATATTAACATGAATACACTAATTGCTCCAAGAACGATGAAGACACCGCGCCATGTTGTAAATTGTAACAATTGTCCTCCAATAATCGGTGCCAAAATAGGCGCTGCTCCGTTTACTAACATGAGCAGTGAGAAAAACTTCGTCATTTCAGAACCTGAATACATGTCACGTACCATTGCACGTGATATAACAATCCCAGCCGATCCTGAAGCTCCTTGTAAGAAGCGCAATAACACTAAACTCCAAATAGATGGCGCAATAGCACAAAGTAAAGAAGAAGCAACATAAATAATAAGAGCAATAATAAGAGGTTTGCGCCTTCCGTAAATATCACTAATTGAACCGACAAATAATTGTCCTACTGAAAGCCCAAGTAAACAAGCTGTTAAAGTAAGCTGCGCAAGGGATGCACCTGTTTGTAAATCATCCGTTAATTTCGGTAAAGAAGGTAAATACATATCAATAGATAATGGCCCAATCGCCGTAAGTGTCCCTAGTACAAGAATCATCCATAACCTATTTGTCTTTACAGGTTTATATATTTCTTGATTAACTCCATTCACTTTTTCCGTTCACCCTTTCCTATAACTACTGAATCGTAACAATTATAGTTACAACATAAACATACGTCAAGTATAGTGCATTTTCCTGTTTTATGCTGTAAAAAAAAGCGATAGAATTTCTATCGCTTTACTTTTTCAAATTACTATTTTCAAATTTAGATACGGAAGACATCGCCTCTCCTGTATCTAAATATGTGATTTGAATTGGATCTCCCACTTCTGTAAACATAGCATATGGGAATTTCTTCACAGGTATCATAAATACTTTTTGTTCATTCTCTAACAGTACGTACACAATTGTATTTTCACCTGATTTTTCTTTATATACACGTTGTACAACGCCTTTTTTTTGTGCCTCTTTACCATTTGAAGTTGGTCTAAATGAATCTCCACTTCCACTCAGCGCATTTTTATAATTCTCAAGCGCTTCTTTTTGCGTAGAACCTGTTGCAAATATTTTTGCATTAGAAGCATAGATAACTGTATGAGCACGTACTAATCCCCCGTCATCAATAACAGGTACAATCCAAGAAGGTTTACCATACACGTTATAAATAACCGGCATCGTTCCATGCCATTTCTCTCTCTTAAAGGAATTATCCACTACTTCCGAAGCAGCTGAACCATCCATAATTCCCTTCACTTCTTTTCCGTTATAGTAATACAACTTACCTGTACGCGCATCGATAAGCGAATAACCTAGTGCAGAATCTACTCCCTCTTTCGGAGAGGTGAAATCAGTAAAGTAATATAATGTTCCATCCTTACCGAAGATTGGTGTAACTCCTTCTTTCGTTCCCCACTCAGTCGGAATCTTCATATCCGTTTGTGAGAATTTTGTATTCCAAAATCCGTGAATATATTTACCGAAATACGTATTTAATGTAGATGCGGTCTCGTGATTTAATACACCATCAACAAATTTAGGTGCCTTTCCTTTATCGTATCTTTTCACTTCACCTGTTTGTGCATCTACTACTACAACGCCCTCTACCTCAAATCCAGATCTTCCTGAGATAAATTCACCATACGTCATTGTATAATACGGCTTTCCTTTATCATCAACTTCGAATTTAGGTTTCCCTTTAAAAATTAAATCCGGTTCTGCTTTTCGAACGACACGTTCTAATTTATTACCAAAAAACATGCTTGGCACATATTTCATTTTATAACCAAGATGCAGTTTCGCTTCCGCATCAGGATTCGTACCTGACATCGTTACGTACCCTGGAATTGTCTCAGCTTTACGTGCTTTAAAAAAGCCTGAAACTTCAATAGGTGCTACATATAAAGCCTCACCATTTACCATTTGTGGCGTTAATTCCCCTAGCTCAAAATAAGCTACTTTCGGAATGTCCCCAAATACTTTTTTCATTTTATTCTCCGCTGTCTTTGGCGGCACTGTAAACGGCTGATCATTTTCAGTAAATGGCTCTGAAATATCTTTCTCTATCTTTACAACAGAATCATATTTTTTTTGCGTGATTACTATATCGTGCAAATAACCAAAATAGCCGTAACTTGCGAGTAAAACAAACATTAGAAGTCCTTTTAACGTACCTTCTAATTTCCCTATTTGATCTTGTGAAAATAAAACAAGCCCAATTAAAATTGCTACTGCAACAGAATAATGAGTAAGAATCGAATCTGCTCGATCATCAATTAGCCAAAGATATTCATAGATTGCAATACCGATCCAAAATAAAACAGGAATAACTAAAATGGATGATTTCTTACCCTTTACAACCTTCTCATCCCCTTTCTTATCCACTGCACGAAGTTTACTACCGCTTCTTGTCCATGGAATCAAAAACAAAGTGAGAATAGCTAAAATTAAAAATTTCATCAAAGGCAATGTCCCCTTTTCTTTTGTCTTCCCTTTTAGTATAACAAATAAAGGGTATTCAGGTAAAAATGGGGATGATTATATTTTTTTACTACTTAATACAACGCCGCTCACTACATATAAGATAGATGCAATATAAAAAATCGTACCAATCGTAAAGAAATCTACTAAATATCCCGTTGCAATAATTGCTACTGCTCCTCCAATCGATGTCCACACATGATATTTTCCAATCTCATAACCAGCATTTTTTTGCACAACTTTTCGCGCTAACGATGTCTTCTCCGTATTACGCTGCACAGCACCTAAAACCCCCATTAAAATTTGAAGAATGTACACATGCCAAACTTCCGTGGCAATCGGGAAACAAAGCATTAATATTGCCATGGACCAAGCATATATAATTAATAATTTCTGATCACCTACTCGATCAGACACCTTTCCTACTACCGGATATACAAGTGCTGAAGTTAGGGCAAATAAGCCATACGCCCAGCCAAACTGCGAGAAGCTATTCCCAACATTCCGAAGCAATAGAATGTAAAAAGGAAATACCATACTTCCCGCCATCATAATTATGCTTTGTGATGCTACAAATCTTCTATATGTCATTTGCTATACTCCTTATAAAATAAATTCACAAACCGTTCCTCTGGGTCTACTTCCTTCTTCTTCTGAAGGAACTCTTCTATGCGAGGATATGCTTTCTTTAGTTGCTCCTTTTCTGGATAAGAATAATAAGGTAAATAATAACTTCCATTATGCTTCAAAGTAACATCAATCATCTTCTGAATGACCGCTTTTGTTTTCTTTATTTCATCCTCTGAGCGCCCTTGATTAATTAAAAGTACAAGCGCAAACATATCATCTTTCGCATAAGATAGTACCGCATTTTCATTCTTTTCTACATAGCGGATGGTAATGTTAAGAAGGTTTAATTCCTCTTCATTCAAAACACTTCGCAAGTCATCTATATATGCTGCAAAACTATCTACCGGTACGAAATACTCCTGTAAAATCTCGGTCAAGTTTGGATTATCGTATTCCATAAAGGCACTATCCGATCTCATTACATTATTTCGTGTTTCGTACTTACCATTTGTACGTTCAAAATAACTTCTTTGTATATCCCAAAACGTATCCTTTCCCCAATCACTATAGCGTGATAAACCAAGTAAAAACTTTGGCGCAGCTATAATATTTTCTTCTTTTAATTTGCTGTATTCTTTCAACCTCTGCTGATCTTTTGCTAATACATAATCTGTCACATACATTTCTTTTAAAAATGAATGTGGGGCAACAGAAATACGTGCTAAATGCATACGTATATTCTCTTCCCTTCGCACTTTATTCTTAAAATATGAAGAGTACTCTTTATAATCTAGTACCTTCGTATGCTCTTCATACAATTCATCATCTGTTAACTTTAGCGTCACATCTAAAATCACGCCAAACAATCCATATCCCCCAATTACATACGTAAACAGATCCGTATTTTCTTCTCTACTTACATTACGCACCTTACCATCTGCCATTAACAACCTAAACGACTCTACTGTATCAATCAATGCTTCATGACGAATATCACGCCCATGTACATTTACACTTAATGAACCACCAACAGTAAAAATATTTTGAGATTGCATCACTTGAACCGCAAGACCATATGGATTGATTTTCTTTTGAATGTCATTCCATGTGACACCACTTTGCACCCTAATCCTCTTCTTCTCCGCATCGAATTCTAATATTTCATTATACCCTTTCATATCAAGCATCGTACCGTTCGGATAATACGTCTGACCGCCTTGGCTATGCTGCATACCTGCAATAGAAATCTTCTCTCCAGAAACGTTTGCATCTTGCACGACCTGTTTTAATGAACTTTCATCCTCAGCATGTTCAACACGTTTAATTTTTGTTGGAAGTAACTTTCCTACATCGCTCATAATGGGATGATTTAGTTGCTCCTTATATGTATTTACAGATGTTGCAAGCAACACTGTATAAGCTACAATGACCACCGCTATCTTTCTTTTTTTCAAATGACACTCTCCTCTTCTACAGTTTTCCCTCTTCATATTGTACCTATTTTCCTAAGAAGAAAGTATACAAAAAGGGGGCCCTTATTTTAGGTCCCCCTCATCAAAACTGTTACTTTGCTGCTGGCAATTGTATTGGGTCAAACTTTTCGTACGACGTATATTTTGCGTTCGTAATAATGTGTGCTTTATCCTTGCCATTACTACTCATAATCATATCTATCTTTGCTGATTCATATTTAAAATCTTTTGTAATGATATATTCTGCATCCACTTCTTCTATCTTCGCATTTTGTGCTTGTAACATTTTCTTCTGCGTTTCATCCATGCTAGTTAACATACTTTCTGTTTCTTGCCCTTTTAATGTAAATTTCAGTTTATATTTATCTCCGCTTTTCTCCATCTTCATTTTATCTAAAACTACTTCCGGTACTTCTAACTTATCTATAATATCTTGAGTCGCTTTCATTCCACCAGCGTTTAATTGCTCCTCTGGTACAGTTATAACTTCTCCTGTATTAGGGTTTTTTACCTCACCAGCAACTTTACCATCCACAGTATACACTACAACATCTGTACCAGAAATATTCATTTCAGAACGAGAATTCTTTGTCTTTGGCTCTAATTGCATCTTAGCCTTTAATATATCCATCTCTGTTCCCTCAGCTTTTACTCCTACACCATATGTCATCGTTACATGCTCTTCATTTTTAAAAGATTCGTTCGTTTTCTTGAAAACATCCTTCGCCGCTAATTCCTTTTCTTTTTGAACTGATTCTTTTTTCGGTTCATTCGTCTTTGCCGTTTTCTCATTACTACATCCTACCCCTAGACTGATTGCAAACACTAAACTTGAAATAAAAATAATTTTTTTCATAATGTCGCCCCCTTTTCCAAAATAATATCACCTCTTTTCCTATGAAATCTATACAATTTTTAATCTATATTCGCTATATAGCGACATGTTTAATGAAGATGTTAAATATGATGTTAATAACAACAACTAAATTCAGGAGGTCATTATGAAAGCAATTATTTGCACAAAGTATGGACCACCTAACGTTCTTCAACTTCAAAATATAGAGAAACCTACACCTAAAAAGAACGAAGTATTAATTAAAATTCACGCAACAAGTGTATCAACTGGGGATTGTAGAATACGCGGTTTTAATAGCCCTCTCTTATTTTGGATTCCTATGCGGGTCATATTAGGTTTCAGAAAACCGAGAAAACCTATACTCGGCGTAGAGTTATCCGGTGAAATCGAAGAAATAGGAACAGATGTAACTCAATTTAAAAAAGGTGACCCAATTTTCGCATTAACAGAACTAAACCTCGGTGGTTATGCCGAGTACACATGCGTACATGAAAGTGGATTAATAACATTAAAACCTACCAATGTGACGTATGAGGAAGCTGCAGTTATTCCTTTTGGTGGAACTTCAGCATTGCATTTCCTCAGAAAGGGCCGTATAAAAAATGGGCAACAAGTGCTCATTTATGGTGCCTCAGGATCAGTAGGAACAGCTGCTGTACAACTTGCTAAATATTTCGGCGCGAACGTTACGGCTGTTTGTAGTAATTCAAATTTTGAACTCGTTCAATCTTTAGGAGCTGATACAGTAATTGATTATACAAAAGAAGATTTTACTAAGCAGGGCGAGCGCTACGATATTATATTTGATGCAGTTGGGAAGTATAAAAAATCCCTTTGTACAAATACATTAACACCTAATGGAAAATATGTATCTGTTAATGGAATGATGGCAAAGGTAAGTAAAGAGGATATGATTCTACTAAAAGAACTAACTGAAACAGAATATTTAAAACCTGTTATTGATAGAACCTACCGGTTAGAAGAAATTGCTGAAGCTCATATGTATGTGGAAAAGGGACACAAGAAAGGGAACGTTTCGATTGCCTTAAAATAAAATATATTCTGAAAATAACATTGACAATTCTTTTTGTAAGATTTACTATTAATACCATATTAAAAAACTACATACACAAACTCTTATCAAGAGTGGCGGAGGGACTGGCCCGATGATGCCCGGCAACCGAGCTTATGACGTATAAGCTAAGGTGCTAATTCCTGCAAAACGATTTTTCGTTTTGGAAGATAAGAGAGGAACCTATTTTGTCTATTCGGCACCTCTCTTATTTTGAGAGGTGCTTTTTATTTTGGAACGTATATGGAGGGGGAATTATAGATGAAAAAAGTATTATTAAGCATTGTAAGTGGAGCGGTATTATTGCTAGGTGCATGTGGTGCTAATTCTGATAAAGAGGTAAAAGCATTAGATGAGAAAAAGATTACTGTCGGTGTGACTGGCGGACCGCATGAACAAATTTTTGAAAAGGTAAAAGAAGTAGCAGCGAAAGATGGACTCGAAATTGATGTAAAAGTATTTAATGATTATGTAGCACCAAACGTATCTTTAGATGAAAAAAGCCTCGATATAAATAGCTATCAAACGAAATCATATTTAGACGTATTTAAAGCTGAGCGCAATATGAAATTAACGGAAGTATTTTCAACAGTAACATTCCCTATGGGCGTATATTCTAAAAGCTTAAAAGATGTAAAAGACTTAAAAGAGGGCGACGCAATCGCTGTACCAAATGATCCAACGAATGAACTTCGAGCTTTAAAGCTATTTGAAAAAGCAGGAGTTTTAAAAGTAGATCCAAAGGCGACAGAAAAAGCGACTGCGAAAGATGTCATTGAAAATCCCAAAAATTTAAAGATTGTTGAATTAGAGGCATCTCAATTACCAACACAACTAAGTGAAGTGAAAGCAGCTGCAATTAATACAAACTTTGCATTAGGTGCAAAATTAAGCCCTGCGAAAGATTCTATCTTCCGTGAAGGAAAAGATTCACCATATGTGAACTGGGTCGTTGTTCGTACTGAAAATAAAGATGATGCTGTTGTAAATAAATTAAAGAAAGCTTATCAATCTAAAGAAGTAAAAGAATTTATCGAGAAAAAATTTGATGGTTCTGTTTTACCGTCTTGGTAGGAGCTGACGATAATGATTGAATTAAAAAATGTATCCAAAGTATTTACAACAAAAAAAGGGAATGTAGAAGCACTTAAGTCTACTTCCCTTCAAGTAAAAAAGGGCGAAGTATTTGGAATCATTGGATATAGTGGCGCTGGTAAAAGTACATTAATTCGATGTGTAAATTTATTAGAAAAACCAACGACAGGAAATATCATTGTAAACGGCCAAGACTTAACAACTTTATCAGCAAAAGAACTAGCAAAATCGAGACAAAAAATCGGGATGATTTTTCAAGGATTCAACTTACTTAAAACTGTGACAGTTTATGAAAATATCGCATTACCGTTACGTCTATCTGGTCTTCCCAAAAATGAAATTGAAAAAAGGGTAGAAAAGTATTTACGTATTGTCGATCTTTTTAATCGAAAAGATGCCTATCCGAGTGAACTTTCTGGTGGCCAGAAGCAGCGTGTTGCCATTGCACGTGCACTATCACATGAACCGGAAGTATTATTAAGCGACGAAGCAACAAGTGCTTTAGACCCTGAAACAACGGATTCTATTCTTGACCTATTACTAAAGATTAATGAAGAAATCGGGATTACAATTTTATTAATTACACATGAAATGAATGTCATCCAGCGTATATGTGACCGAGTTGCTGTGATGGAACATGGAGCAGTAGTTGAAAGCGGGAACGTGAAAGATATCTTCACAAACCCACAACATGTAACAACGAAGAAATTCGTAAATAGTGCATTTGCAGCGAAGATTCCAGGAGAGATACAAAAAGAACTACAAACTACTGGCGAAATTGTAACTCTCTCCTTTATAGGGACTGCTTCAGGAGAGCCAGCATTAGCTATTGCTACAAAACGTTTCCAAGTGTATCCGAATATTTTATCCGGTAATATTACACAGTTAAAACATGAATCATATGGGAAACTGGTCATTCATATGCAGGGTGAAAAAAATGAAGTAGCCCGCGCTTTATCATTTTTACAAGAGCAAGGGATCATCGTAGAAGGAGGGAGAACAGATTATGGGAAACAAGTCCTTTTTGGATGAATGGGGTAAAGTCATATGGGAAGCAACCATTCAAACATTTCAAATGACATCTATTTCGCTATTCATCTCTATCCTTATTGCATTACCACTTGGCGTTACACTTGTTTTAACGAGACCTGGTGGACAGCACGAAAATAAAATCATTTATCCAATTCTTAATACAATTATTAATATCATTCGCTCTCTTCCATTTATCATTCTATTATTCTTCATTTTACCTTTTACAAAATTTCTAATGGGAACGTCCATTGGCGTACAAGGTGTTATCGTGCCACTTGTCGTATTCACAGCTCCTTATATTGCACGATTAATGGAGACAGCTTTATTAGAAGTGGATCGTGGTGTTATTGAGGCTTACCAAGCGATGGGCGTTTCTACTATAAAAATTATTTGGCACGTTATGGTGAAAGAAGCTCGTCCCTCCCTTGTACTTGGCCTAACAATTGCAACAATTGGCCTAATTGGTGCAACAGCAATGGCTGGACTTGTAGGTGCTGGCGGTCTTGGTGATTTAGCATATCGATTCGGACACTTACGCTACGAACCTGAAGTAATGTATGCAACAGTCTTTATTTTAATTATTCTTGTTCAAGGGCTACAGTCTTTAGGAAATGGTGTTGCACGAAGATTGAAGAAAGATTAAAAAAGAAGGTATCTCAACAGGGTGAGATACCTTCTTTTTACCTTTTAAATCCACCTTCAGAATGAATAACTTGTCCAGTAATCCATTCTGCTTCTTCACTTACTAAAAATGTAATGAGCCTTGCTGCATCCTTCGGCTCACCAATTCTCCCAAAAGGAAACATCGGCTTTAATCCTTGCTTTATCTCCTCAGTCATCCACCCTGTACTAGTTGGACCTGGATTAATTGCATTCACTGTTATTCCTAAATGAGCTACCTCAGCTGACAACGTACTAGTAAGAGCATCAATAGCTCCCTTCGTTGTTGCATACGCTAGTTCTCCTGCCATCGGCCCTTTAAATTGTCCCGATGTCATATTCACAATTCTACCACCAGATTTCTTATCAAACCCTTGGGCAAATTGACTACTTAACAATGTTGTCGCACGAATATTTACCATATAGTGCTTATCTAGTTCTTCAGCAGTCAAATTAGAGAAATCATTATTCGTAGAATACGCTGCATTATTAATTAATATATGAGGGTACCCTAATTGTTCAGTAACTTTATTTATAAGCTCTTTCGGTGCATCATTCTGAGTTAAATCTAACTCCATACTTGATACTTTCACACCGTTTTTTAGTAACTCTTCTTTTAATTGTATTTGTTCACTTTGATCAACGCCCCAGGGCATCTCTTTATCGTACGCTGTCCAATACGTAAAAAATATATCGTATCCTGCTTCAGCTAATTCTTTACAAATTGCTGCGCCTATACCATCTAGACGACTTACACCTGTAACAACTGCTATTTTATGTTTTAATTGATTCATCATATACTCCCCCAATTTTAAAGGACGCATACTTTATATAAGAGATATGAATTTCCCTACACATTATCCTTACAAAAGGGATGTACAAGCCAAATATGCAGTCCTTGAATGATTTACAGATAGCTAAATAAACCCTCACTTATGAGAGAAAAATTGATCTATCTAGTTTCCTAATCATTACAAGTTCATCCGCATATTGAGTCCTTGTCCCCTTTCCATATATCTCTATTTCTATCATACCAATATGATGTAATATTTCAAACGATAAAAAAATAAAACCCAATATTCCATGCCAATCTCCTATTAATTTTAATATATTACAATAACTAAATAATTGAAATAATCAGAAAAACACTGGTAAATACTGGCTCTTTTTTTTATAATAAAATGTGGGGCTAATGTGAGAGTTGTAAGTGGTCTGATTATACAGACCCAACTAGTTTTAAACAAATAGGGGGAAGCAATATGTCAAAAAAATTACTTTCTTTATTTTCTACAGTAATCGTGGCAGCTTTTGTAATAACTGGCTGTGGTCAAAGCGATACGACAAATAAAGAACAAAAAGAAAATACAACAAAAGAAAGCAAAACAGAAAAAACGGATACACCGAAAGAAAATAAACCTAAAGAAAAAAAATCCGAAGAGAAAAAAGCTGAAGAGAAAAAGCCTGAAAATACAGCTACTAGCTCCAGCGATTACTCTAAGCTGATTTCCTATATGGAAAAAGAAACAGGTGGTAAAACAAAAGTACTTTTTGAAAATAAGGAACCACAAGTGTATAAAGCTGAAGATGTTTCAGTAACAATGAATGGCTATACATTAGTTGAATTAAATGGATTCCATACAAACTTCGACATTCCGTTTAACCGTCAAACAGAGGGCGGAGTTATTCTTGTGAACTACAGCGTAAAAAATAGTTCAGCTAAAGATATTTATTATATGCCAGCATTGGACATGTCATTTACTGGTGCGCAGAAAGTATATAGTAACTATAAAGATTTAATTCCAAAAGAAGATCAGCTCCCAACTAAACTTGCTCCAACGAATGATTACTTAGTAAAAGCAGGAGAAACTATTTCTGGTTATATCGCTTATCCATTCGGAAAAGATGATCTAGCCAAAATTTCAAGTCTCTCAACAGTCTCAGTCACAGTCCCAACTGCACAAGCTAATAAAGGAAAATTTGATGCTCCAATCGGAAGCCCTGGAAACTTTTCATTAAGTTTAAACAAACAAGGTGCTGAAAAGGTCGCAACAGATAAAACTTTCTACCAAGATAAAGCTACAGCTAATAACATGGGCGATAAAAAAATGGTAAAAGAGAAATCAGGTATTAATAACAGCCAAGAATTAGGTGCTGTTAACGTTACATTAGACGGATACCAATTTACTCAATTCACACCAAATTCCGTCGAAGCTCCACGCTTTGCAAATTTCAAAAATGGTATTGTTCTATTAACAGTGAAATTCAAGCTTGATAACAAAGATGCTCAAGACGTTTCATTATCTCCTATAAGCTCTACATTGAGAGTGAATGATGGTACACAATATACGATTAATGAAGGTATGCTACTAAATTACGACTATAACGCTGCAGTCAAAACAGGAACATCTGGAGAGTTACTGCAAGTGTATATTTTAGATCAAGAGCAGTATGAAAAGATTTGGAAAGACAAAAGCTTTGAGATTGAGTTAGGACCTATGAGAAATAAAGAAGCAAAAGATATTTCACAAGGTAAAAAAGCTAAATTTACATTACCTAAATAAATTACTAAATATATAATAGAAAAGGCATATAACATATGATTGTTATATGCCTTTTTCATTTTATAAAATCATAATTTTTGTTCACACTTTATCCATTGTGAATTTTTTCACAATGGATATATAATAAACATGTAAATAAAATATTGGAGGGATTTCAATGGTTATCAATTTTTTAAGAACTGATAAACGTGCTGCTTTCATATTATTATTTTTACGATTTTACATAGGATATGCATGGCTCGCTGCTGGGATAGGTAAAGTTTTCGGACAATCTTTTGATGCAAGTGGTCTTCTAAAGGGCGCTATCGCTCAAGCATCAGGTGCCCACCCTGCCGTACAAAGTTGGTGGGCAGACTTCCTTCAACACTTTGTTCTTCCAAACGCAGACCTATTTAGCCTTTTAGTTCAATGGGGAGAAATTTTAGTAGGTCTAGGTTTAATTTTAGGCGGATTAACAAAAACTGCTGCATTCTTTGGAATTATAATGAACCTTTCATTTTTACTAAGTGGAACTGTTAGTGTAAACCCAAACCTACTTATTCTGACTATGTTCATTTTAGTTGCAGGTCATAACGCTGGACGTATTGGATTAGATGGCTATGTTTTCCCTAAACTTTTCCGTAAAAACAACCATGAAGCATATAAATTAAGTAAAACTGCGTAGTAACAGTTTACTTTTAAAATATAAATAAGAAAAAGAGCCTAAGTATAGGCTCTTTTTCTTATTTACTCCAAATTTAAACGCTTAACGAACCGCGAAATCCTCTAGCAGCATAATAGGAATCTGCTCCATTGTGGTACACAAAAACGTGTCCGAAGCGATAATCGCAAAATAGAGCACCACCGAGTTCTCGAATGTCTGAAGGCGTTTGTACCCAACTTGATGATTTCATATCGAAATCCCCAAGTTGTTGCAAATCTCGATATTGTTCTTCAGTTAATAGTTCAATACCCATAGCAGTTGCCACATCAATAGCGTTATTTTCTGGTTTATGCTTTTTTCTTGCCTCTAACGCTTCAAGATCATAACAAAGACTTCTACGACCTTTAGGACTCTCCTTTGAACAATCATAGAAAGTATACTCGTCCTTCTCTTCATCATAACTAACAACATCCGGCTCACCGCCAGTTACTTCCATTTCATGAATTGACCATAATTTTTCATTATTAGTAGCTAGCTTTACTTCAACTTTAGCCCATTCAAGACCTTCATGGCGGTTCATGTTTTTCTCAAAACGAGCTTGTAATGCTTTTAATAGTTCTTCACGTTGTTCTACAGATAACTTATTCTTATTCGCTGTCATATTAGTCCTCCGAATTACGTTTCCTTATAATAGCTTAAGTATAAATCATCTCAATGATTGTTTGAATCTCTTTTTCAACAATTTGACCTGATTAAATCCCTGTACGAAAGCCCTCCATACTTTCCCCAAGAATATAGTATGAAAACCACATCAAATTCTGTTTCATAATAGCTACTCTCATTCCTGGCTGATCCGAACTATATGCCATTTCTTTAAATATAATTAATTCTGTATCAACTTCCATATCTCTTAACCCTTCATATAGCTCATATGCATTTGTAGTTGGAATTCTCACATCCTTTTCTCCATGTTGAATTAACGTAGGCGTACAAGCTGATTTAACATATGTCATTGGCGATGTTTTCTTATATATCTCTGGATCATTCCACGGAGTATTTCCTAAATACATGTTAATAAAGTAAGGAATATCTGTATTTACATAATGGGTACTCCAGTTCGTGATTCCGCCCCCAACTGAAATAGCTTTAAATCTACTGCTATATGTAGAACAGAAAGCTGCTATATATCCTCCGTTACTCCAGATATAATATCATCATAATCAGCAAATCCTTGTTTTCTATAGTTTGCTTTTAAAAATTCATTACCATAACCAGAACTTCCTCTATAGTTTGGTTCTAAAACGATAAAGCCTTTTTCAACAAACTGTTCAATCGGATATTTCTCATTGAAGCAGTCTGAAAATATCGGAAAGGACGCCCAATTCGGACCACCATGGATTACTACTAATAAGGGATATTTTTTATTTGCCTCAAACTCTACTGGGGTTGATAAAACACCTTCTATTTCAAGACCATCACTACTTCTCCATGAGATGATTTCCCTGTTACTTTTAAGCTTGCCTTCGAAAAAGCTATTTTCATTCGTTATTTTTTTATCATCCAAATAGATTTCAAAGGTTTCATTTGTTATAGCCTTAGTATATGTTATATGATTGCCATCCCTTGTTATAGCGGCATCCATTATAAACCCATCTACTGGTTCGTTTAACATTTCTACAGTGCCATCCTCACATAGCAATCCAATACGGTAATTCGTTTTATCCTGCCATCTAATTAAAATCCCTTTAGCCGTCCACTGTAATGGCATAACCGTACTATCAAAATTTGTTAAAGGTTGAATTACTTCTCCAGTATTCATATCATATATCTCTACTGTACTATCTTGTATATGATTTCTATAGTAATCCTTCTCTCTTATGCTTGCTGCGAAACATATTTTATCGCCCTCGGGAGAAAAGCAGACACTCGCTCCTAACAACTTATCCATATTCATTTTTTGTAGTTCTCCAGCTTCAACATCTAATATGTAGAGATCACCATTCATATAATCGTTTAAGCTTGGTGTAGCCATCCATACAACCTTTTTCCCATCATTTGAAATATCAAAGTTATGTATATAAAAATCCTTACCATCCGTTAGTTGATAAACACCGCTAATTTCGCGCTCCTCTTTATCATTTTGTATCCCTTTTTCTATTTCAATGTAATATAAACAATTATTCCGATGTTCCTTACCTACATGATGGAAATCCCCATATAGCTCCTTACGTTTCTTTATTTCCTCACATTCTTTTGACTGTGCAATATAATAAAAACCTTTACCAGTAGGCTCCCATTTGAATGTATTAACTCCATCCTTCTCATTCGTAATTTGAACCTCACTACCACCGGCTATGGACTTAACAAAGATCTGATTTGTATTAGCCCCGTCACCACCTGGGCTAAGGTATGCAATAGTCTTAGAATCTGGAGACCATAATGGATGTGTACTATCTATATCCCCATTTGTTAGTGGATAACTCTTCCCTTTATCTTTCTCATATATCCATACATGATTTCTATATGTATTGTCTTTCCAGTTAGCTGAAGTCTTTACAAATGCTACGTTTTTGCCATCATCACTTAAGTTTGCACTTGATAAGGACGGTAATGAAATAATCTCTTCTATACTTAAATATGTTTTCGCTTTCACTTTCATATAATAAGCCCCCTTGTAATGTCCATGAATCTATCGTCTCTTCTCTTCATAATAAAGAAAATTGTTTACGCATACTTAAAATGATAATGGAAAATTCAGATAAATAAAAGTAATTCTATTCCAACTCCAATAAATTAAAACTGTCATTAGTAGGTAGGATGCTGTCCACTTACCAATTTTAGATGTTCTTTTTGTGCATAAAAATACCCCTTTAGATAACATATCTAAAGGGGTACAGATTTGTATATTTATTAACCTACCAATCTCCTACTCAACAGTAACAGACTTAGCTAAGTTACGTGGCTTATCAACGTCACACTCGCGGTGAAGTGCTGCGTAGTATGAGATAAGTTGGAATGGAATAACTGCTACTAGCGGTGCTAGTGCTTCGTGTACAGCTGGTAATACGAAGCTGTCACCTTCCATTTCTAAGCCCTTCATTGAGATGATACATGGGTTAGCTCCACGTGCTACTACTTCTTTCACGTTACCACGAATTCCAAGGTTTACGTGCTCTTGTGTAGCAAGTGCGATAACTGGTGTACCGTTTTCGATTAAGGCGATTGTACCGTGTTTTAATTCTCCTCCAGCAAATCCTTCTGCTTGGATGTAAGAAATTTCTTTTAGCTTTAACGCACCTTCTAATCCTACGTAGAAGTCTACGCTACGTCCGATGAAGAAACAGTTACGCGTTGTTGCTAAAAATTGTTTTGCTAATGCGTCCATTTCTTCTTTTTGATCACAAAGTTCTATCATTGCATTTGCTACAAGTCCTAATTCGTGTGTTAAATCGAAATCAAGAACTTCACCTTTTGCTTTAGCAATGTCCGCAGCTAAAATTGAAAGTACTGCAAGCTGTGCTGTGTAAGCTTTCGTTGATGCAACTGCGATTTCTGGTCCCGCGTATAACGGAAGTGTGTAATCAGCTTCACGAGAAAGTGTAGAACCAGGTACGTTTGTAATCGTTAATGCTTTATGACCCATTTCATTTGTTTGTACAAGTACTGCACGGCTATCAGCTGTTTCACCACTTTGTGAAATGTAAATGAAGAATGGTCTTTCTGTTAATAATGGCATGTTATAAGAGAATTCACTTGCTACATGCACTTCAACTGGCATTTTTGCAAACTTCTCGATAAATTGTTTTCCAACAAGACCTGCATGATAACTCGTTCCACATGCAATGATGTAAACACGGTCGCTATCTAAAATCGCATTGCGAATGTCTTGATCCAATTCAATCTCGCCATTTTCATCTTGATACTTTTGAATTATATTACGGATTACAAGTGGTTGCTCATCGATTTCTTTAAGCATGAAATGAGGGTATGTTCCTTTTTCAATATCACTTGCGTCTAATTCCGCTGTAAACGGTGCACGTTCAATCGTTTCACCTTGTAAGTTTTTAATTGTAATACTTTCTTTCGTTACAATTACGATTTCTTTATCCATTAATTCGATAAATTGATCTGTAACTTGTAACATCGCCATAGCGTCGCTCGCCACAACATTAAAGTTGTCACCAACACCTACTAATAGCGGGCTTTTGTTTTTAGCAACATAAATCATGTTTGGATTTTCAGCATCAAGTAATCCGATTGCATAAGAGCCATGTAAAAGCGATAGCGTATTACGGAACGCTTCTTCTACACTTAGTCCTGTGCTCACTTGTTGTTCCATAAGCTGTACAATAATCTCTGTATCAGTTTCACTTACGAACGTTACATCTTGTAAATATTCTTTTTTCACTAATTCATAGTTTTCAATTACACCGTTATGAACTAGTGTAAAGCGTTTTGATGTACTTTGATGCGGATGCGCGTTTACTTTGCTTGGAACACCATGTGTAGCCCAGCGTGTGTGACCGATTCCCACGCTTGCTGCTACTTTCTCATCTACGATTTCGCGAAGTTTTGCAATACGACCTTTTTCTTTGTATACAACAACACCGTTCTCTGTTTGTACTGCAATACCTGCTGAATCATATCCACGATATTCTAGCTTTTCTAAACCTTTTAATAAAATTTCCTTTGCATCTTGCTCTCCAATAAATCCTACGATTCCACACATGTTTAGTCGCCGTTACAAATGCTTACATTGCTCTGCGAACATGTAACGACATAGTCCGATACCATTTTTATTTATACTAAAAAACGGATTACATATTGCTAGCCCTGTAAGCTTGTAACGGCTTTCACCTTCCTCTCGATTGGGTTTAAGTCCGTATATACTTATACAGCTAGTTTTCATCCGTTCCTTTTCTCTCATCACACTTTCACCTTTGTCCACTAAGTCACCTTAATGATTTAAGTAAAAGCTTGCGGTTGTGATGAACAACCGGGAGTCATCCGCCGAAATCTCGATAAACTCCACCTCGTCAACTACACTACTTGTAGTTCTGGCGCTTCTATAATTTACAATATTTCCTTTGAGAAAAAGAACAAGACCATCTTATAACAAACATGGATAAACCGTCAATGAAATTTTTTTCATCATCTATAAAACATATGAAAAAGGAGCACTTCTTGTGCTCCTTTTCAATAAATTTATCGAATTATTCAGCGCCAACTTCAGCTTTCACAACTTCTACAATGCGATGTACATATGCGTCACAAACTTCTTGTGTTGGTGCTTCTGCCATTACACGAATAAGTGGCTCTGTTCCAGATGGACGAACAAGAATGCGGCCATCACCGTTCATTTCTTCCTCTACAACACGAATAATTTCTTTAATTTTTTCATTTTCTAATGCTAGTTTTTTATCTGTTACACGAACGTTTACTAGTAATTGTGGGAATTTTGTCATCTCACCTGCAAGCTCAGATAATGGTTTTTTCGTCATTTTCATGATGTTTACCAATTGAAGTGCACTTAACATTCCATCACCAGTTGTAATGTAATCAAGTAAGATAATATGACCCGATTGTTCTCCACCTAAGTTGTAACCACCACGCTTCATCTCTTCCATTACGTAACGGTCACCAACTGCTGTTTTATCACTTGTGATATTGTTAGCTTCAAGTGCTTTGTAGAAACCTAAGTTACTCATAACAGTTGAAACGACTGTATTATGCTTTAGTTGACCAGTTTCTTTCATGTACTTCGCACAAATAAACATAATTTGATCGCCATCAACGATGTTTCCTTTTTCATCTACAGCGATTAAACGGTCACCATCACCATCAAAGGCAAGACCGATATCAGCGCCTTTGTCTGTTACTAATTTAGCTAATACTTCTGGATGCGTAGAACCTACTCCATCGTTAATGTTCATGCCGTTTGGTGAAGTTCCCATTGTTGAAATATCAGCCTCTAAATCCGCGAATAAATATGGAGCTAAAGAAGACGTAGCACCATGCGCACAATCTAAAGCGATATGTAAACCAGAGAAATCTTCCTCTACAGTTTGTTTAATATATTGTAAATATTTTTGTCCGCCTTCAAAATAATCACTCACTTGTCCAAGATTCGTACCTGTTGGACGTGGTAGTTCATCAACTTCTTTGTCTAATAAAGCTTCAATCTCTGCTTCTTGCTCATCTGTTAATTTAAAACCGTCTGAACCGAAGAATTTGATTCCGTTATCCTGTACTGGATTATGAGATGCAGAAATCATAACACCTGCTTGTGCATCTAACGCTTTTGTTAAATAAGCAACACCTGGCGTAGAAATAACACCAAGACGCATTACTTCTGCTCCAGTTGATAATAGACCTGCTACTAAAGCTCCTTCTAACATATGTCCTGATATACGTGTATCACGGCCGATAATTACTTTTGGACGATCTGTATCTTTTGTTAATACATAACCACCAAAACGTCCAATTTTAAATGCTAATTCAGGTGTTAACTCCTGGTTCGCAACCCCGCGTACTCCATCTGTACCAAAATATTTACCCATTATGATTCGCTCCTTTTTCTGGCTCTTTTTGATTATCTACTGTTGGCTCTTGACTAGTTTCTTTATCTTTTTCTTTATCTTTATCTTTTTCTTTATCTTGTTCCTGTTCCGTGTCAGGCTTAGGCTGATGTTCAGGTTCAGGATTTTTTGGTTTTTCAGTTTGATTATCTTGGTTATTATTTGAATCTGGTTTTTCACCGTTACCCTGTACTTCTTTATCTGGATTTTCTTTCTTCACAATTGTGACTTTAGCACTTTTTTGCTTTGGCTCTATTGAAATATTACCAGGACCGCTCACTTGAATAGAAACATCCTTCGTCCCCGGAGATACATTTTGCAGATTAATGGCTGCTGTTATTTGAGCAGCTGTTATTTTATCTACTATACTTGTTTCTCCTGAAATTTCAACGCTTATCTTCCCATCTTGCGGCGAAAGTAGCTGAGCCGTAACGTCTTTAGAAAGTCCATTTTTTTGAATTGATATACCATCAATCGTTCTTGTTGTCGTTTGTTTTGTTTTTTGCACACCTACTGAAACCTTTACTTGATTCGGTTTCGCACTTGTTACACCTTTGGGCAATAAAACAGAGGTATCGAATGTTGTAGACTCTGTCAATTGACTAAGATCTACTTCGACCCCCTCTATCGATTGTATATTATCCAATACATCTTTTGGACCTGCTATCGTTACTTCTCGCGGCTCAACGCTAATATTTGTAACGGCCAATCCTTCTGGCAAACTCCCCTTTTTCGTATACGTTACAGGAACAGTTTTTTCCGTATTATTGGCCGTAGCTTGCGTCGCCACGTTTAACGTTACACTAATTTTAGATGGACTCGTTCTTACATTTAAACGTTTTCCTTCTTTATTGTATAATGTAACTTCAGCTGTTTTTGTAACAGTTTTATTAACACCTTTTAAATCAATATACGCCTTAGCGGATGAAATACTTTCAATCTCTTCTTTCGTCCCAACTACCTCAACAGTATCAGGTTTAATGTTTGATTTTTCGAGAGTAGAACCCGCTAGCATTTGATCCTCATTTGATAACTTTAAGTCTACATGAACGTATTTTCTCGCTTTTTCATGTAGCGTAATTTTAATTGTTGATGGCTGAACTGTTCCTTTCACATCATCTGGAAGCCCGTTCGTTTTTAAAGAAACTTCATAAGTTCCTTTTTCGCTATCTCTCAAATCAACTGGTATATCAAATTGTTTTTTCGCTTTTGCTGTAGCAACTGCTGCTTTTGGGCCCTCTAACTTTACCTTGACGCCCTCTGCCGGAATACCACTTACGATATATTTATCTTCATCATACTTAAGGGTAATAGCATAATTAGTTAATGTTTCTTTCGCATCATTTGCAAAAGGTATTATCCCCGATGTCGTATTTTTTTCAGTTAAAGTCGCTGACATAAAAAGCATACACGCCAATAGTAATGAGATCCCCTTTAAGAACCAATGATTCTCCATTAACTTATCCATGACGCTTTCTCCTCCAATTCCATAAAGACGAAGAAGTCGTTTTTTCGCTCGCACTAAATTCAGCTAACAACATATCTTTCAGTTGTTCAGTCTTCAAATCACGATGCAACTTACCATTTTTCGTTAAAGAAATTTGACCTGTTTCTTCCGACACAACTACTGTAATACTATCAGTAACTTCACTAACTCCCATTGCAGCGCGATGTCTAGTTCCTAACTCCTTAGAGATAAAAGGACTTTCCGATAACGGAAGATAACAAGCTGCTGCTTTAATGGTACTTCCTTGCATAATAACTGCTCCATCATGAAGAGGTGTATTAGGAATGAAAATATTAATGAGTAATTCCGATGATACGTTTGCATTTAGCGGAATACCTGTTTCCACATAATCACCCATACCGGTCTCTTTCGACAAAGTAATTAATGCACCAATTCTACGTTTTCCCATATATTCCGTTGCTTTCGCTATCGCTGTTGCAACGATTTCAGGTTCATCATCCTCATGAGTTCCAACACGCGAAAATAAACTCCCGCGTCCTAACTGCTCAAGTGCCCTTCGCAATTCTGGCTGGAAAATAATAATAACGGCTAAAAATCCCCACGTTAATACTTGCTCAGTCAGCCAATAAAGCGTATGCAATTCAAGGAAAATACTGATCATCCGAACGACAATAATAACTGTAATCCCTTTTAAAAGTTGAACAGCTTTCGTCCCTCGGATTATGAGAATTAGCTTATATATAATAAACCATACAACGGCAATATCTAATACCGTACTAAGATATTTCAAAATGGTCGTATCTTCAAAAGGCATGCTAACCCTTCCTCCTACTTACGAGCAATTCTATCCATATATTGAAATATTGTTTTATGCTCTATCTGTATGTATTTCCAACAACTAGTTAATTATACCATACATGAAACAAACAACAATTACAAACAACCCCCTTTAGTCTAAATTAGTAAGATGTCAAACATTATTATCGTACAGTATAATATAAATCATTATTATACGCTTATTTTCAAATAAAAAAAGCAACTTCTCAGTTGCTTTTCTTACATTTATTTTAGTTTTTCACCGAATAAAGAACCCATTAAAGCAACTGCTGTTGTTGCCGTTCTATTTCGCTCATCTAGAATAGTATTTACTTCAACAAACTCAGCTGATGTAACAATATCAGCTTCCGCTAACATTTCCATTGCTAAATGGCTTTCACGATAAGATAGGCCACCAATTACAGGCGTTCCAACTCCTGGTGCATCATGTGGATCAAGACCATCTAAATCTAATGATAAATGTACACCATCAGTATGAGATAAATACGCGATTGTTTCTTCCATAACAGCTGTCATACCCATACGATCAATCTCATGCATCGAGAATACTTTAATACCTTCATTGCGAATAAAGTCTTTTTCTCCTTCATCTAATGCACGTGCACCAATAATTACAACGTTCTCTTTTTTCACCTTTGGATATGCCCCATATAAATCTACAAGCGTTTGATGTCCATACCCTAAACTTGCTGCAAGTGACATACCATGAATATTTCCAGATGGTGAAGTTTCTTCTGTATTTAAATCACCATGTGCATCATACCAAATAACACCTAAATTTTTATAATGTTTCGCAACACCAGCTAATGTACCAATAGCGATACTATGATCGCCACCTAGTACAAGTGGAAAACGTCCTTCTTCTATAATATGATCCACCTTACTTGCTAATTCGTTACAAACAGTTGCAACTTGTGTAAGGTTTCTTAAGCTTGTATTTACATCTACTTCTTTTTCTCTCTCTATACATATATCTCCCATATCTTTAACGTCATATCCAATTTCTTCAATTCTTTCAATTACGCCTGCATAACGGATTGCGCTCGGCCCCATATCAACTCCGCGACGCATCTGTCCTAAATCCATTGGAACTCCAATAACCGAAATTTCTTTTTTCATAGATAGTATCCCCCTTTTGTGCCTTCACTAAATATTTTAAATCTTTTATATAGTCTGACTCAACTCGACATTTTTCTGTATGGATATACAAATTATTCACTTATATTCGCCTTGAAAACCAAACTTTAAGACTATTCTATGTATAAAGTTAACTTAATGAAACAATTACCATCATTATTATTAAATAATAATAAAAAACACTCCTACATTTAGAAGTGTTTTTCTGATGCTATTTTCCATACTGCAGCAATATTCTTTGCTGTCATTTCGGTATTCTCTTCCGCTACTTTATATGCCTCTTCTAATGTCATAGGGCTCGCTGTAATACTAAATACTGCATCGATTCCTTTTTCGTGAACAGCTTGATAATTCGGAGATACAGATCCTCCAATAGCAATGACAGGAATACGAAAATGCTTTGCACGCTCTGCAACACCCACAGGGGCCTTTCCATATGCTGTTTGTTCATCTATTCTCCCTTCGCCAGTTATAATTAAATCTGCTCCTTCTATATGCTTATCAAAATTTGTATAGTCTAATACAATTTCAATTCCTCTCCGTAAATTTCCCTTTAACACTGCAATAACAGCTGCTCCCATTCCTCCTGCTGCTCCTGCGCCAGGTATTTTAGATACGTCGCAAGATAAATATTGTTTAAGGATATTCGCATAATGCTTTAAATTCTCATCCAGCTCTTTCATCATCTCTGTATTCGCACCCTTTTGCCTCCCAAATACGAAAGATGCTCCTCTTATTCCAACTAAGGGATTATCTACATCACATGCTGCTTCTATCTTTATATGCGTTAAGCGTGAATCCAAGCGCGAAAAATCAATAGCGACAATCGAATGTAACGTTCCGCCAGATGGCTCTATTACTTCCCCTTTTCCATCTATAAACCTGACTCCTAAAGCTGACAACATACCTGCTCCACCATCATTTGTAGCACTTCCGCCAAGTCCTAAAATAATGTGCTCAGCTCCTTCGTCTAGCGCATGTAGTATAAGTTCACCTGTTCCTTTAGTTGTTGTAATAAGTGGATTTCGCTTTTTAACCGGAACATGTTGTAATCCTGATGCTGCTGCCATTTCAATAAACGCTGTCTTTTTATCTTTAGACATACCGTAAAAGGCTTGTACGCGTTCTCTAAGCGGTCCTGTCACATGAAGTGATACAATCCTTCCCCCTGTAGCATCAACAAGAGAATCAACCGTTCCTTCTCCTCCATCTCCAATTGGTATTTTCACATACTCTGCTTTAGGGAAAATTACTCCAAAACCTCTTTCAATAGCTTCACATACTTCTATAGCTTTTAAGCTTTCTTTATATGAATCAGATGCAATAACAACTTTCACAATTATCCCCATCCTTTATTTTCGCATTTTCTCCATTTTAAATGACAAATATGAAGTTGTCTTTTTAAACACAAAAAAAGCTTACATCATATGATGTAAGCTTCTCTATTAGATGGAGCCTAGCGGGATCGAACCGCTGACCTCCTGCGTGCAAGGCAGGCGCTCTCCCAGCTGAGCTAAGGCCCCTTAGTAATAAAGCGGAAGACGGGATTCGAACCCGCGACCCCAACCTTGGCAAGGTTGTATTCTACCACTGAACTACTTCCGCGAAAATGGTGAGCCATGAAGGATTCGAACCTTCGACCCTCTGATTAAAAGTCAGATGCTCTACCAACTGAGCTAATGGCTCGTAAATGGCTGGGCTAGCTGGATTCGAACCAGCGCATGACGGAGTCAAAGTCCGTTGCCTTACCGCTTGGCTATAGCCCATTAATATTTACTAGTATGGTTATCTTTTCAAAAAAATAAACCCTCTCAGGTTATTTTAAAGAAAATGGTGGAGGGGGGCAGATTCGAACTGCCGAACCCGAAGGAGCGGATTTACAGTCCGCCGCGTTTAGCCACTTCGCTACCCCTCCGACATTTAAACTATATATGGTGGAGGATGACGGGATCGAACCGCCGACCCCCTGCTTGTAAGGCAGGTGCTCTCCCAGCTGAGCTAATCCTCCAAAAGTGGTGACCCGTACGGGATTCGAACCCGTGTTACCGCCGTGAAAGGGCGGTGTCTTAACCACTTGACCAACGGGCCAAAAATTTAAAAACTTTTTCCAAGCTTCCAACCGGGCTTGAACCGGTGACCTCTTCCTTACCATGGAAGTACTCTACCAGCTGAGCTATGGAAGCATAATGGCTCCGCAGGTAGGAATCGAACCTACGACCGATCGGTTAACAGCCGATAGCTCTACCGCTGAGCTACTGCGGAATAATACAAGCCTGGCAACGTCCTACTCTCACAGGGACAAGGTCCCAACTACCATCGGCGCTAGAGAGCTTAACTTCCGTGTTCGGTATGGGAACGGGTGTGACCTCTCTGCCATCATT
>NZ_JAKUFT010000042.1:0-47519 GCF_022663605.1 Bacillus cereus group sp. BfR-BA-01379 | reverse complement strand
AACGATGGATTTTACTTTGCAGTATGGACAAAATGAATAATGAATTTGAATGTATAAAAGTTTTTAAAATGGAATAAAAAGGGGCGGAGAAAATGGAAAAGAAAACGATGGGAATTCATCACATTACAGCAATCGTAGGACACCCACAAGAAAATGTAGATTTTTATGCTAGTGTGTTAGGTTTACGTTTAGTGAAACAAACAGTGAATTTTGATGATCCAGGCACGTACCATCTTTATTTTGGTAATGAAGGAGGGAAGCCCGGAACAATTATTACGTTTTTCCCATGGGCAGGTGCTCGTCAAGGAATTATTGGTGACGGTCAAGTAGGAATAACTTCTTATGTCGTACCAAAGGGCGCAATGGAGTTTTGGGAAAATAGATTAGAAAAATTCGATGTTTCGTATACAAAAATGACTCGATTTGGAGAACAGTATTTAGAATTTGATGATCCACATGGTTTGCATATAGAATTAGTTGAAAGAGAAGAAGGCGAATTAAATAATTGGAGTTTTGGAGAAGTTACACCAGAAGTAGCAATTAAAGGATTTGGTGGTGCTGTTCTTTTATCTGCACAACCTCAAAAAACTGCTGAATTGTTAGAGCATGTTATGGGTCTTGAGAAAATTGGAGAAGAAGGTGAATTTGTTCGATTCCGTTCTTCTGCTGATATTGGAAATATTATCGACTTGAGATTATCAACAATCGGTCGTGGTCAAATGGGTGTTGGTACAGTTCATCATATTGCTTGGAGAACGAGTGATGATGCTGATCAATTAGATTGGAAAGAGCGTGTGACTCGTTTTGGATATCACGTAACGCCTGTACAAGATCGAAATTATTTTAACGCAATTTATTTTAGAGAACACGGGGAAATCTTATTTGAAATTGCAACAGACCCTCCTGGTTTCGCTCATGACGAATCGTTAGAGACGATGGGTGAGGAATTAAAGTTACCGGAGCAATATGAAACACATAGAAAACAAATTGAACAAACACTTTTACCATTTGAAGTGAGAAATTTAGACGAAAAGTGATTGAAAGGGGAAAAAGATTATGATGAAACATGTTTTTCAAAAAGGAAAAGATACGTCAAAACCAGTGTTGTTATTACTTCATGGTACAGGTGGTAATGAATTAGATTTATTACCACTTGCAGAAATAGTTGATCCGGAAGCATCTGTATTAAGTGTTAGGGGAAATGTATTAGAAAATGGCATGCCACGTTTCTTCCGTAGATTGGCAGAAGGCATTTTTGATGAAGAAGATTTGATTTTCCGTACGAAGGAATTAAATGAGTTTTTAGATGAAGCTGCAAAAACATACGAATTTGATAGAAATAACATTGTAGCTATCGGTTATTCAAATGGAGCAAACATTGCTGCAAGCTTATTATTCCATTACGAAAATGCATTAAAAGGCGCTGTGCTCCATCACCCAATGGTGCCTAGAAGAGGAACACAATTACCTAATTTAGCAGGGAAATCCGTGTTTATTGCTGCTGGGACAAATGATCCGATTTGTTCATCAGCAGAGTCAGAGGAATTGAAGGTACTATTAGAAAATACAAGCGCTAATGTAACAATGCATTGGGAAAATAGAGGTCATCAATTAACGATGGGTGAAGTAGAAAAAGCGAAAGAATGGTATGGCAATACAATATTATAAAAACAAATAATAAAAGAAGCATCTGTTCATCATTAGCAGATGCTTCTTTTATATTCACGACTGAATTGCAAGATGAGATGAAGAAAGCGGTAATTGAATATCAACGATCGTACCTTTATTTAATTCGCTTGAAATGTGTAATTTACCATGATGTTCTTCAATTATTTTGTAACACATCATTAATCCTAGTCCTGTTCCTTTTTCTTTCAAACTATAAAATGGTTCGCCTAAACGAGAGATACGATCTTCTGGGATACCACAGCCTTCATCGATAATTCGTATTAAGATGAAGGTATCATCTAATGGTTTTGTTTGGATGAAAATATTTCCGCCATTTGGCATCGCTTCGATTGCATTTTTTAATATATTTATAAAAACTTGTTTTAATTGGTTACCATCACACTGAATATCATGTTTGTAATCAAAATGATCCATAATGATATGGACACTATGCATAATAGCAGTTGGTAAAATAAATGTAACTACTTCTTCAATTAAAGTTTGTATGTTACAAGTTTGGATAGATAATACTTGTGGTTTAGACATCGCCATAAATTGACTTGTAATAGATTCCATCTGTGAAATCTCACTTAACATAACATCGATATACCATTTCTGCTCCTCATTGATTTCAGGGAGTAGCAATGTTAGAAAACCTTTTAGAGAAGTGAGTGGATTTCGAATTTCATGGGCAATTCCAGCTGTCAGTTGTCCGACTACTGCGAGCTTTTCTGATTTTCGTAATAACTTTTCTGTTTCTTTAAGTTCGGTAACGTCTCTACCCATTACGATAAGACCTTTACGCGAGCCGTCAGGATGATAGAGAGGAACTTTCGATATACTTAAGATTAAGGCGGAATCATCTCTATGAATAATAAATTCCTCACCATGAAGAATTTGTCTTTGTTGCCACGCTAGTTCATCAACTTCTTCACAATGTAAAAAAGCTTCTCGGTACGCTTCATTATATTGAATGAGTTCACTATCTTTTTTCCCGTGGTAAGGTACATGGTGGAAATTGAAGCAAGAAAGTGCATAGTCATTTGCTTCAAGCCAGCGCCCTTCATGATCCTTAAATATAACAAACGCAGGCATGGAGTTCACTAATGTACGTAATCTCTTCTCGCTTTCTTTTAGCATGTTCTCAATTCTTTCTGATTTTTCAAGAGGCTTCATAATGGCATATACGCCAGTTAGACGATTTTGGACCAATATAGGAACTAGTTTAGTCACGACGTCTAATAAGAATCCATTTTTATGATAAATAGATAACATATACTCTTGTTGATTATCCGCTTTAGTATTCTTTATATTTTGTAATACCTGCTCAGAAATATGAGCTTCTAAAATAGAGGTAATATTTTTCTGTTCTAATTCTAAAGAAGTGTAACCTAATATTCTTTCGACAGAAGGGTTCGTATGTAGAATAACTCCCTCTAAGTTCAATGAAATAATACTATCAGGATTGTGCTCGAACAGAGATGCGTACATTTCTGCTGAAGAACGATCTTGTATATGGTTTCGCAAACGTCCAGAAATGTTCAGATGACGTTTTCTTTGAATTGATGAATATTTTTTACGACTCATAATAGTTCCTCCGTACAAATAGCATCTAAAAAGATTTGTCTATTCATAACTATAATATAGATGTAATGTGTATTTCTATAAAAAATGGAAGTTATATAATAAATTTTGTTTTCTTTATTTTGGAAAAGTGCGTATAGGGTGGTAATAAGGGGAGCTTATATTGTTTTATAAATCTTATGTAAGTTACAAAAGTATGGTTTCTTTATAACATTAGGATAGAAGAGGGGGAGAGAAAATGAAAAATTATATTCAAGGGATTGATCATGTGCAAGTAGCTGCGCCTGCAGGCTGTGAAGAAGAAGCACGAGAGTTTTATAGTAATAAAATTGGTATGGAGGAAATCCCAAAACCAGAGGAATTAAAGAAGCGTGGTGGGTGCTGGTTTAAGTGTGGAAATCAAGAGATTCATATCGGAGTTGAGCAAAACTTCAATCCAGCTAAAAAGGCGCATCCAGCTTTTTATGTTTTAAAAATAGATGAATTTAAAAAAGAGTTAATAAAGCAAGGTATTGAAGTAATAGATGATCATGCACGACCAGATGTAATTAGATTTTATGTGTCAGATCCGTTCGGAAATCGAATTGAATTTATGGAAAATAAAAACTAGGTGGAAATCCACCTAGTTTTTTAACCTTTTCTAAACAATCCTAATACTTCAACCGTTTCTGTAATGTTAACGAATGCATGAGGGTCAATTTCAGAAATTGTTAATTTCATACTTGCTAATTCTTCGCGAGAAACGACCGTCATAAGTACACGTTTTTTTTCGCTTGAATAAGCACCTTCGCCATCAAGCAATGTAATTCCACGTACAACAGTTGAAAGGAGTTGTTTTTTCATTTTTTCTGCTTCATTTGTTACAATCATAAGTGTAACCTTTCGATGTTTCGTATGAATAGCATCGATAACTTTACCAGTTACATAAATGGAAAGTAAGCTTGTAAGAGCAACATCCCAAGTGAAGAAGAACCCTGCAATGATTACAACGACTGCATTTAAAATAATAAGGAATCCGCCAAGTTTAATGTCTCGTTTGCGAGATAACAGCATACCGATAATATCAAATCCACCAGTTGATCCATTGCAGTTAAAAACAAGACCGATACCAGCTCCGGCAATGACACCACCAAAGATAGATGATAAAAGTGGATCTGTTGCTACGACTTTCACTGGAACATAGTATAATGCAACAGATAATACAATAACAGAGATAACAGTGTTAAAAATGACTTTTTTCCCAAGACCTATGTATCCTAAAATAAGGATAGGTAAGTTTAATACAAAGTTAATAATACCTGTGTTTACAGGCGTTACAATCCCTAAAATAATAGCAATTCCGCCAATTCCACTACTTAAAATTTTGTGGGGGATAAGGAAAAGATTAAAGGCAATCGCAATAATAATAGAACCAATAATAACACCAAGAAATCTGACCATCTCTTTCCCGTCCTTCACTAAAAAATTCATATTATTTCAAGATTATATATGATATTGAAAGTTTTGGGTAAAAACAGTTTATTTCGGAAAATTAGATTAATCAAAAGAATTTGAGTATTATATCATTTGAAAGGGGATACAGTTGTGAAGATAAAAACATATCAACAGAAAAGCCCGTTGAAGCAAGAATGTGAGGATTCTTATTTTTGTAATGAAGAAAATAAGGTTTATGGTGTATGTGATGGGGCAACACCACTCGTCCCGTTTCGAGATGAAAAGGGACATAATGGAGCATACATCGCTTCACACTTATTTGCAAGTTATTTTAATTCATTCCGCGAAAATCATAGTTTACAAGTTGCCATTGCAAAGGCAAATGAAGCATTGCAAAGCAAAATGTTAGAATATGAAGTAGACACGAGAAAGAAAGAGTATTTGTGGTGTACATGTATCGCGGCAGTCCAAATAGTTGGTGAGAAAATTGAATATGCGCAATTAGGGGACTGTATGATTGTTGCAATACTTCAAAATGGAACGATGCAAGTATTAACGAAAGACACGGTTGAAGGAATTAGTAAACGAGCAAAAAAGAAAAGAGAAGAAGATCGTAAAAAGGGACTATCTGTACCGGAAGAACATGTTTTTCAAGATGTGCGGGAACAGTTAAAATATAATCGTTATCTTGCAAATATGCAGGGTGGGTATTCCGTTGCAAATGGAATGAAAGAAGCGATACATTATTTACAGCATGGGGAATTATATATAGATGAAGTAAGTGGGATTTTTATTTGTTCAGACGGATTATTCCACCCAGATTGGCCACTGGAACAAACTGTTTCATATATAAGAAAGAATAGTATAAAGGAATATGTAGCAATTGTTGAAGAGCTAGAAGGGGAAAAGAGAATCCGACCAGATGATAAAACAATGATGATGATTGATTTGTAAGGGGGATGTTCAAATGGAAATTAAATGTGTTAATTTAACATTTCAAGATGAATTAGTTCCTTTAGAAAAAGTGAATAAACTGATTATCCACCATACATCCGAAGATGGATGGGATGTGTATAGAACACATGAATTTCATCAAAAAGTAAGAGGATGGAGCGGAATCGGTTATAACTATTTTATTGAAGAAAATGGTACTGTAGTTGAAGGACGAGGTTTACATATTGGAGCACATGCGAAAGATAATAATAGAGATACAATTGGAATATGCATGACGGGTAATTTTGATAAATATGATCCAACTACCGCACAAATGAATGCATTATATTCTTTATGTAAAGTGTTTATGAAGCAGTTTGCTATAAAGAAAGAAAATATACTCGGTCATAGGGAGCTAGAAGGCGTTACAAAAAGTTGTCCTGGAAAGCGTTTTTCTATGGTAGAGTTAAGAAACGTACTATCTTACATATAGAGGAGTAATAAATGATGATGAATATAAAAATACCAAATGATAAAAAAGAAGAGCTTGTAGCACAAATTCAGCAATTTTTCGTTGAAGAAGATTTAGATGAAATTGGACGTTTTCAAGCAGAACGATTAATAGAAGAAATGATAAAATTAGTAGGACCATTTGCATACAATCAAGCAATTGGAGATGCTAGAAAGCTTGTAACAGAGAAACTATCTAATATTGAAGAAGATTTGTATGTGTTAGAGAAGAGTGAAGGGAAGTAAATTTCCGCCAATTATAATATAAGTATTTGCCACGGCTTCTTTCCGATGTTTTATTTGGAAAGGGCCGTGAAATTATTTTTGATCATATAAAATAAACCTTTTCTTTTTTATCAAAAGGGACCCTAGAATTTAAAAAACGTTATTCTTTCTTAACAAGCTAGATGAGAAAGAATAACGTTTTTTTGATTGAGATTAAAAATATATTATCTTAATTTTATCTTTTTTTAATAATTTATTTATGGGCAATTTATAGTTGCTATTTATAATTCCTATATATAGCAGCTATGGATACTATAAAGAAGAAATTTGGGTGTGTAACACTTTGTATCCAATTAGCTGTAATCAAAATTTATAACATGAATTGATCACATAGAATTTTCTTTTGAAAGAAAAGTGGTGTAATTCTTTGTTAAATGAAGGAAGGGATTGGAAGCCATGAATAAAACAATTTTAAAAACATGTATCATATCAGCAGTTTTAGGTGGAAGTTTATTAAGTGAAACGATTGGAGAGGTGAAAGCGGAAGCAGTTACACCAAACACGAATCATACTGGTGTATTCAAAGATGTTCCAAAGGGGCACTGGGCATATGAGGCGATTCAGCAATTAACAGGTGAGAAAATCATTTTTGGATATGATGATGGAAGATTTGGTTTTGGAGATAACGTAACACGAGAACAAGTTGCAGCTTTAATGTATCGTTATTTTAATATGGAAGAAAACAAAAATTATCAAAACCCATACAGTGACGTAAGTGAAGATTCAACAAGCTATATAAAGGAAATTTTATCCTTAACAGAAATGGGTGTTTTTAAGGGGGATGAGCATGGAAACTTTAGACCGAAGGCATCCTTAACACGTGCAGAAATGGCGCAGGCTCTTACAAATGCTTTTCATTTAAAAGCAAAGAGTGAGCACACTTTTACTGACGTTTCAACGAACTCATGGGCAAGAAATGCAATTAGTGCTGTTCAAACAAATAATATTGCAAAAGGGATAGGAGGAGGGAAATTTGCTCCAAGTATGGATGTGACGCGTGAACAGTACGCACAATTTTTATATAATGCAATACAAGAAACGAAACAAACTGAACAAACGAAAGGGCAACTACTAGCTAATATACTTGGTGAAACAAATTGGCAAGGAACAAAAGTCTATGACAAAGATCATAATGATGTAACGAAAGAAAATCAAAATTTCATCGGGCTTGCAAAATATGATGCTAAAACTGCAAGATATGAATTCTTTACTGCAAAGACAGGAGAGAGTCGTAATGATAGCGGTACCTTTTTTATAACGAATGATGGAAAGAAAAGAGTGTTAATTTCTGAAACGCAAAATTATCAGGCAGTTGTTGAATTAATGCAATTAGATAAGGAGAAATTTACATATAAAAGAATGGGGAAAGATGCAAAAGGGAATGATGTAGAAGTGTTTGTTGAACATGTTCCTTACGATGGAAAAGAACTTTCTTTCACGCGACCTGATAAAACTTTAGAAAGCTCGACGGGGAAAATAGTTACAGACGTTGATGGAGATGAAATTTTATCTAGTACACTATGGAACGGAACGGTGGTATTAGACGAACAAGGTAATAACGTAACAAAATACAACTCAAACTTAATCAGTCTAGCAAAATACGATAAAAATACAAATAAATACGAGTTTTTCAATGTGAATACAGGAGACAGCCGTGGAGACTATGGTTTCTTTGATGTTGTACATGGTAATAAAATAAGGGCTCACGTTTCGTTAGGAAATAATAAATATGGTGCTGTCCTTGAACTTACAGAGTTAAATAAAGAGAAATTTACGTATACAAGACTAGGGAAAGATGCGAATGGAAAAGATATAAAAATCTTCGTTGAGCACGAACCGTATACAGGTGACCTAAAACCAAATTTCACAAAGTAAGATGTAAAATAGTTGTTTATAGACAAAAAGATGCCTTCAGGCATCTTTTTGTCATTTTAAAATAATTTTATGGGCAAATATAAAATACAAACTATAGTAACTTACTACTTGCACCATCATACATCTTCGTTCTTTTTTATTTATTCTCTTTATGCTCTTTATATTCATTAACTTTCTCTTTTACATTACCGACAGTATCTTTAGCAGTGCCTTTCACTTTATCCCATTTTCCTTCAGCTTGTAATTTTTTATTGTCGGTTACTTTCCCAACAACTTCTTTTACTTCGCCTTTTACTTTATCAATAGCACCTTCTACTTTTTCTTTTAAACCATGATCATGTTTAGTCATACATTTCTCCTCCTTGTAGTTTGATTAGAATTCACTTTTCATATTGCAAGTTGAATGATGTATCTAGTAATAGCGTAACAAATCTAGTTTGAATATTCAAATGATTAATAGGATAGAAAAGGAATTGTCATAGAATGTATAAGATTGTAATGAAAGGAGAAAGAATGTTAATTATATTTCTTTTGCAGTCCATATTGATTTTGTATAAGCAATTTTCATATGGGCACGTTCCATATTATTTTGACTGCCGCTACCGAACCTTGCTTGCCCAACTATTAAATTACAATTGGATTCAATAGCTGTTTCAACTCGTTTTTGAATTAATGCAGTATGACAGCCTTTACGTTGAAATTCTGGCAAAGTAGCAGATGCAGCTAATGAAGCAACACCGTTATTTATATAGAGAACTCCTATACTAGCAGCAGTGTTTTGAACTTCGGCTATGAAAAAATGCCAACCGGGTTTATTGTAGAGAATTTCGTTATTTTGACGGACGCCATCTTTTGTAAAAGATGGCATGTTAAATCCACGTACATATATGTCTGCAAAAATATGAAATTCATTTTCTTTCAGTTGGCGTACTGAAATGTTAGAAGGAAGCAAGGATGGATCTTCTCTCGGTATACTATATAAAGCGGTATGGAAGCTGGATTGGGAAAATCCTTTTTGAGATAAGTATTGAAATAATTCAGTTGTACCTTGAGCGGGTGTAATTTCAAAACGACAAGGGATTTGTAGCGATTGATAATAAGCGATGATTTCATCTATCTCATCTGTATTTGTAAATGTAATACCTTTTACGGTGTTAAAAGTCGGACCAGCAATTACTTTTGATGAAAAGGCAGTGGCGCTCCCGAATTTTTTCATTTGTATTTGCATTGGGTTTCCACTTGTTGCTTGTAGTAGCGCTAATCTAGAAGAAAGCATATGTATTTCTGCGTTTTCTATTTCTTGTGCTGTATTGAGCGTCATAATTGTACTCATAAAATTCCTCCGTTAATTAATATATTTCATAGTACATATACGATGTTTGTTCTGAGATTCCTGTTGAAATGTAAGAGAATAAGAGGTTTTTTGGAAGGGAAATGGAAGCGAACTGTCGAAGGGAGTGGAAACAGATTAAAGGTGGTGCTCTCATGAAACAGAAAGACGTGCAGACATGCTCTAATTGTGGTTCTCAAAACATAGGGGAAGGTGAGTTTGTCGGATATGCACAAATACGGAAAAAGGAGACGATGTTCACATCTTCACCAGTAGATGCTTATATTTGTACAGATTGCGGGAATATCCTTTTATTAAAAGTACGACATTATGAAAAGTTTAAGCAGAAGCCGTTATGATTATTGAAAAGTGTTTTTATTAAGGAAGTTAATAGGAGTAATATTTTACATATATATGAATATGCCTTATATAAAGAGATGACAACATATACTGTGTGGGATGCTTATGAATCGTTGCACAACATACAAAAATGTATAGAAGTAATTGTGAATTAATATGAGAAAGAAAATTAGCTCTTCTTGGAATATTTCATATCGAAAACTCCTTTAAATGAATAAGGGAGTTTTTATTTTTTTATAACAATAATTACCTTTAATTGTTATAATTGGTTATCGGGATAGGGTGTTTTTATTCACACCATAATCATAAAAGAAAACTAGCTAAATCGTATACAAAACCGCTATTTAACACAATCGCAACCGTAAGTTGACAAAGTGCAACCGCAGGAAGATAGAGATAAGGGTAATGTTTACATACAATTTAGGTAAGAAAACAAAGGGGGACACACATATGGGATTTGGTGAAAAGCTTTTTAAATTAAGAAAGGAAAAGGGCCTTTCTCAAGAAGCATTAGCTGAAAAATTAAACACAACAAGGCAAGCGGTTAGTAAATGGGAAAACGGTCAAGGTTTTCCTGAAACTGAAAAGTTAATAATGATTGGAAATGTATTTGAAGTATCACTCGACTATTTATTAAAAGAAACTGCTGAGCAAGGTAATGAAAATGTGGATGGCTATTATGTAAGTCAGGAAATGGCAGAAGGGTATATAGTGTACGGGCAAAAGATTTCAAAATATATAGCGTTAGGGTTTAGTTTGCTAATTTTATCTACAATACCGTATTTATTATTTAAAGAAAATGCAACAATGTCGACATTCCTTGTCATTATCATTGCTGTCCTTGGAATTGGAGCAATGATGGTACCTGCAACGATAGAAGAGAGTCGATACAATGTATTGAAAAAAGAAGAACTACTATTTGATCAAAACTTTCTAAAAGAATTGACAAACAGATATGCGAGTATTAAGAAGAGATATGCTGCAGTGATGATTGTTGGATTTTGTTTTATAGCTGCAGGCGCAATACCGTTTTTGTTTGAGGAAAAAAATATCACTTCAGGAGAATTAGTGCAGTATTATCCGTACTGTGTTGTACTTATTGCAATTGGAGTCTATCTTTTTGTTCGTGTTGTTGGAGTGTGGGAGATGTATCGAATTTTAGTAGAGAATAAAGAATATAGCAATCGTATTATTTTTAAACTAAAAAAGAAAGTGAGAGATAAAGTGGATAATTTTTAATAGGAGAAAATCTATTTTATTAAAAGTTAAGATGGGAGTGAAATGATGTCAAACATTCTAGAAATTAAAAATTTAAGTAAATCATTTGGAAGCAAAGTTGTTTTAAAAGATGTTACATTCAATGTGCCATCAGGGGCAATTGTTGGATTCATTGGTGACAATGGGGCAGGTAAATCAACAACATTTAAAACAGTACTAGAATTAATTTCTAAAGATAGCGGTACAGTAAAAATATTTGGTGAAGAAAATATAAATAAAGATGCCAAGAATAAGGGGAAGATTGGAGTCGTATTTGATGCTATGAATCTCCCAGCTCATCTTACAATAAAACAACTAAATAAGGTTTTTGAAAACATGTTTGAATCTTGGGATAGAGAAAATTTTTACCGATTAGTTCATTCTTTCTCTTTACCTACTAATGAAAAAGTAGGTAGGTTTTCCCGTGGAATGTCGATGAAACTATCTATAGCTGTTGCATTGTCGCATAATGCCAAATTATTAATTCTAGATGAAGCGACGGGAGGTCTTGATCCTTCATCTAGGGAGGAGGTATTAGAGGAATTAAAAAGTTTTGTGAATACAAGTAATGGTGGTATATTACTTTCTTCACATATTATGAGTGATGTAGAAAAAATAGCTAGTCACCTTATCGTAATAAAAGATGGAGAAATTTTATTGAATGAAGAAAAGGATAAGGTTTTGGACAATTATGCCATTGTAGATGTTGATGAGGAACAACTAACTTTAATCAACAAAGATATAGTTGTGGTGAAAAGGAATAATGGTTCTTATTTCAATGTACTTGTATCAGATGTGCATAAATTACCAAGTGGGATTGCTCATAGAACCATTTCGATAGAAGAAATAAGTGTTTTATTGACGAGGAGTGAAAAATAAATGAAAGGTTTATTATTGACAAACTATTATCTAGTGTATCGAACTTTCTTTATGTTTATGGGAATAGCGATATTGGGAGCGGGATTTGTTTTTTATTTTGGTAATGCTTCAATGTACCGTTTAATCGCTACGTTCATTATCTTATTTGCTGCGATTCCTGCACTTGAAGTTATTAAATATGAGAGTAAGTCAGGGTATGAAAAATATGTACTTACTTTACCGGTTACTAGAAATAATATTGTACAAAGTCACTATCTTTTCTATTTTTTAGTTGTAATTATTGGTACTTTACTATCGTACGGCATATTTTATGTACATGGTTTAGTTTCAGATACACCAATTGATGATGGTATATTTAAGAGTGTTTCTTTAGGGACGTTCATCATTCTTAATGCCGGAGCAATAGCTTATCCGCTTCTCTATGTTTTTGGAGCAGAAAAATCTGATGCTATTACAATTGGAGGTGCATGTGGGGGACTTGTTACTTATTTTGGATTACAAAGTGTAATTGGATATCTAATAGAACAATTTCCAATATCAAATTTAAATTCATCTGTATACGTTTCAATTCTATATACGATATTTGGCGTTATCATATATATCTTTTCTTATTTCATTTCGGTATTTATATATCGTAAGAAGGAAGTTTAGTATATTTTCTCATAGTATTTTCTGAATTATTTCCAAAGAAATAATTCAGAAAATACAGAAAAATGTCGTAATCATTTGTGGAAGTCTGTTATAATAAATGAAAAATGAAAACGCTTTAAAGGGGGATATAACCAATATGATGATGAATGTACCGCTAACAATTAGTTCCATGATGGAAAGAGCAGAAAAACTGTTTTCAAAGAAAGAAATTGTTTCACGGACACATGATACAGTTACGACGTTAACGTATAAGCTGTTAGGTGAAAGGACGAGAAGGCTTTCCAGTTCGTTAAAAAAATTAGGAATTAAAGAAGGCGAGCGTATAGGAACGTTAGCGTGGAATCATCATCGACATGTGGAAGCGTATTTTGCTATTCCTGGTATTGCTTCCGTTTTACACACAATTAATATTCGTTTATCTCCTCAACATATTTCATACATTATTCAGCACGCAGAAGATCGAATTCTACTTATTGATGAAGATCTCGTACCACTCGTTGAAAAAATTCAATCTGAATTATCAACTGTACAAGCCTATATTATTATGACTGATAAAGATGAACTCCCAGACACTACACTGGAGCCTGTATATCATTATGAAAAGCTATTAGAAGAAGGCGATCCAACTTTCCAATTTGTTAAAGATATTGATGAAAATACACCTGCTGGTATGTGTTATACGTCAGCGACTACAGGAAACCCAAAAGGTGTTGTATATACGCATCGTAGTACTGTTTTGCATTGTATGGCACTCGGTTTAGCGGATACAGCTGCTTTATCAGAAAGTGATACGGCAATGGCGATTGTACCGATGTTCCATGTGAACGCTTGGGGGCTTCCTTTCGCTGCTACTTGGTTTGGAACAAAGCAAGTTCTTCCAGGACCGATGTTTACGCCAAAAATTTTATTAGAAATGATTCAATCAGAAAAAGTGACGTTAGCGGCCGGTGTACCGACAATTTGGCTCGGTGTATTACAAGAGTTAGAAAATAATAGTTACGATTTATCTAGTATGACGAGAATACTATGCGGTGGTGCAGCTGCACCGAAGAGTGTTATTAAAGCATTTGAACAGAAACACAATGTTCCGTTCATCCATGCATATGGTATGACTGAAACAAGCCCACTCGTAACACTTGCACGTTTAAAAAGTTATGAAACAGAATTATCGTATGAAGAGCAATTAGAAATTCGATCAAAACAAGGGTATCTTGTTCCTGGTGTAGAGATGAAAGTAGTCGGTACAAATGGTGAAGTGAAGTGGGATGGTACGGAGATGGGAGAACTATGTTTACGAGCACCATGGATCGCTGAAAGCTATTATAACGATGATCGTACTGTCGAAGGTTTTCGTGATGGTTGGTTATATACAGGAGATGTCGTTACGGTTGATGAGGAAGGCTGCGTGAAAATCGTTGACCGTACGAAAGATGTTATTAAAAGTGGGGGTGAGTGGATTTCTTCAGTTGACCTTGAAAATGCATTAATGGCACATGATGCTATATTTGAAGCAGCTGTCGTTGCCGTTCCTCATCCGCAGTGGCAAGAGCGACCAATTGCCTGCGTCGTTCAAAAGAAAAATAGTACAGTAACAAAAGAAGAAATATATGAGTTTTTAAAACCACAGTTTGCGAAGTGGTGGTTACCAGACGATATTGTATTTATGGAAGAAATACCGAAAACATCTGTTGGGAAGTTTTTAAAACAGGCGCTTCGGAAAGAACTTGAGCATTTGCATAAAGAGAAATAATTGAAAAAATATTTGTAAACCTATATTTAAAATAAGTTGACAAAGACTAAATAGAAAGATAATATAACTCCTATAATATGTTATCTAAAAATCATTTTAAGTTTACAAATAGGAGAAGCAAATATGAATACAAAAAACTTAGTTTTCGTCGCTTTATTTAGTTCTATTATGGGAGTGTTAGGGTTAATACCTCCAATTGCTCTTGCTATTACACCAGTTCCGATTACATTACAATCACTCGGTGTTATGCTTGCTGGTGGATTGTTAGGATCACGTCTTGGTGCGTTAAGTCAACTTATTTTCTTACTTATAGTTGGAGTTGGAGCACCATTACTTGCTGGTGGACGCGGTGGTCCAGGCGTATTTGTTGGGCCAAGTGCAGGATATTTACTCGGTTATATCGTTGGAGCGTTTGTCATTGGTTATTTAATTGAGCGTTTACGTGAAGTTTCTATAATAAAGGTATTATGTATTAATATAATTGGTGGTATTTTCGTAGTTTATGTATTTGGTATTATTGTACAAGCTTTCTTTATGGATGTTTCTATATGGCAGACGATGAAAGTAAGTGCCGTATTTTTACCAGGTGATTGCATAAAAGCGATTATAGCAGCGATTCTTGTAACGAAATTACATCGTTCATTGAAACATATTATTACGCCTGCTCTAAAGAGTGGGAAATATACAAATGTAGGATAAGAAAGAGAAGAAACACGTTCATTGCGTGTTTCTTTTTATTATTTTGTAGAGAAAGGACAACTTATATGGGAATTACAAAAGAATATAAAAAACATCTCTCTATACAATCAAATAAAATAGCGATAAAGGAAAATGATCGAATTTTAACATATAAAGAATGGTTTGAGTCAGTGTGTAAAGTAGCAAACTGGTTGAATGAAAAAGAATCGAAGAATAAAACGATAGCAATTGTATTAGAGAATAGTATAGAATTTTTACAACTATTTGCTGGTGCTGCTATGGCCGGATGGGCTTGTGTGCCATTAGATATAAAGTGGAAACAGGATGAGCTCAAAGAAAGAATTGCAATCAGTAATCCGGATATGATTGTGACAGAGCGATATAAGGTAAATGATTTACCGGATGAAGAAAGAGTAATAGAAATTGATGAGTGGAAAAGTAGGATAGAGAACTACCTGCCTACATATTATCCTATAGAAAATGTGCAACATGCTCCGTTCTATATGGGGTTTACATCAGGATCAACTGGAAAAGCAAAAGCATTTTTACGTGCACAACAATCGTGGGTTCATAGCTTTGATTGCAATATAAAGGACTTTCATATGAAAAAAGAAGATTCTATTTTAATAGCTGGGACGCTCGTTCATTCTCTTTTCTTATATGGCGCAATAAGTGCATTATATGTAGGGCAAACGGTGCACGTTATGAGAAAGTTTATTCCAGATCAAGTGTTGGATAAGTTAGAAACGGAACATATCTCGGTCATGTATACAGTTCCGACAATGCTAGAATCTTTATATAAAGAAAATAGAGTAATAGCAAATGAAATGAAAATTATTTCGTCAGGAGCGAAATGGGAAGCTGAAGCGAAAGAAAAAATAAAGAATATATTTCCTTATGCACGAAAATATGAATTTTACGGTGCATCGGAACTAAGTTTTGTAACAGCACTTGTTGATGAGGAGAGTGATAGAAGGCCAAATTCAGTAGGGAAACCTTGTCACAATGTGCAAGTTCGAATATGTAATAAAGCAGGAGAAGAAGTACAGAAAGGCGAGATTGGAACTGTTTATGTGAATAGTGATCAGTTTTTTATGGGATACATATTGGATCAGGTTTTAGTTCCAGAGTTGACTGAAGATGGCTGGATGACAGTACGAGATGTAGGTTATGAAGATGAAGAAGGCTTTATTTATATTGTCGGTAGAGAGAAGAATATGATTTTATTTGGAGGAATTAATATTTTTCCAGAAGAAATAGAAAGTGTATTACATGAACACCCAGCTGTTGATGAAATAGTTGTAATTGGTGTGAAAGATAGTTACTGGGGTGAAAAACCTGTCGCCATCGTAAAAGGAAGTGCTACGAGGCAACAATTAAAAAGTTTTTGCTTACAACGATTATCCTCTTTTAAAATACCGAAAGAATGGCATTTTGTAGATGAACTACCGTATACAAATAGCGGGAAAATCGCTCGTATTGCAGCAAAAAATATGATTGAAAACCGGGAGAAGATATATGAATAGAGCGGTTATTGTAGAAGCAAAAAGGACACCTATTGGTAAGAAGAATGGGATGTTGAAAGATTATGAAGTTCAGCAATTAGTAACGCCGCTTCTTACATTTTTAAGTAAAGGAATTGAGAGAGAAATAGACGATGTCATATTAGGGAATATTGTGGGGCTGGGAGGGAATGTTGCAAGATTATCTGCTTTAGCGGCAGGACTTGGCTATCATATTCCTGGTGTAACGATTGATCGGCAATGTGGTGCGGGTTTGGAAGCGATTCGCACCGCATGTCATTTCATTCAAGGCGGGGCAGGTAATTGTTATATTGCAGGGGGAGTAGAGAGTACAAGTACATCACCTTTTCAAAATAGAGCGCGATTTTCACCGGCAACAATTGGCGATCCTGATATGGGAATAGCGGCTGAATATGTTGCAGAGCGTTATAATATAACGCGAGAAATGCAAGACGAATACGCTTGTCTTAGTTATAAACGGACACTGCAAGCATTAGAAAATGGATATTTACAAGATGAAATACTTTCTTTTAATGGATCTTTTGACGAAGCTATAAAACGAGAAATGAAGTATGAAAGAATGATTAAAAGAACTAAGCCCGCATTTTTACAAAATGGTACAGTAACGGCAGGTAATTCGTGCGGTGTAAATGATGGAGCATGTGCCGTTCTTGTAATGGAAGAGGGGCAAGCCCGAAAATTAGGATACAAGCCTGTACTTCGTTTCGTTCGTAGTGCTGTAGTTGGAGTGGATCCAAATCTTCCGGGGACTGGTCCGATATTTGCGGTGAACAAATTATTAAACGAAATGAATATGAAAGTAGAGGACATCGATTATTTTGAAATAAATGAAGCATTCGCTTCAAAAGTTGTTGCTTGTGCAAAGGAGTTACAAATTCCATATGAAAAATTGAATGTCAATGGTGGAGCAATTGCGCTCGGTCATCCGTATGGTGCATCTGGTGCTATGCTTGTAACACGTTTGTTTTATCAAGCGCAAAGAGAGTATATGAAATATGGAATTGCGACGTTAGGAATTGGTGGTGGAATAGGGTTAGCGCTATTATTTGAAAAAGTAGAAGACTAGAAAAGAACTAGTTTTCTACTTTTTGAGGAACATAAGCATTGCTACCAGGTTTTGCTTTTATTTCATTCCAAGCGGCGATAGCATCAGCTTTTGATTTTCCTTTGTTATTTGGATCTTCGAAAAAGTCGCGAGTGAAACGATTGTATTCAAACTGCGCGCTGATAGTTGTTTTATAAGTAGGATCTTTTTTTCGTTCGTTTTCTTCATACCAAAACGTTATCGCGTCCTCATATGTTTTTCCAACATTCTCTTTAAAAAACTTTTGAAGAGCTACTGTAAAGCGGAAGTTTGCTCCAATTTTGTCTTTGAAAAAAGCACGAACATCTTCGCTACAGCGGTGATTTTTAGTAATAATTGTTTGAAGGGAAAGGTCCTTATAAGAGAGGGAAGCTTTACTCACTTTTTGATCAGAGCTGTTTTTTAATATTTTACCAGTATGTAAATAATGTGAGATACGCTCTGTTATTTCAATCTTAGAGCCACTAGCCGGCAAACCATGTTCACGACAAAATGTTTGCAGTTCTGCTTTTAACCAATAATAGTTTTGGAAATCTTCAAGTGATATAGATTTTGTTAAAGTTGGACGCATGAATGTAACAACTTCTTTCTTCCATAATTTTCTTTAATTATAAAACATACGTTCTTTTTGTGGAAGGATTAATTTGTAAATATAACAGGAAGAGGAGATTACATATGGAAAATGTAATGCAAGTTCGTGTTACGGGAATTTTAATTGAAGATGAAAAAGTATTGCTAGTAAAGCAAAAAGTTGCTAATCGCGATTGGTCTTTACCTGGGTGAAGGATAGCTATTAGCTATCCTTCACAAAAATATTTCACACTGCTGACTGTAAAGAAGAAACAAGTTGATTTAAAAATTCGTCCCCGGTCATAACCGCTTTTCCACCGCCGCGCGCACTCTTTTTATTTCCGCCACCTTTTCCTTCAATAGCAGGAAGAGCGTCTTTTAAAAGTGAGTTCATATCAAGTGTGACTGTCTTTCCGCAAGCAAGAATACATTGTAATTTGTCCTCATTTTCAATAACAAAATATGTAATGGCATGTTCTTGTTGTTCTGTAATAATAGCGGAAAGTTTTGCGATTTCTTGCATAGAACGATTTGTAAACACTTTAGAAATAAGTATGCCAGCATGTATTTCTGAAGGCTGTTGCAGTAGTTCGTTTGCTTCTGTATATAATAATTTTTCATTCATTGTTTGTATTGTTTTTTCGTTTTCTTTTTGAGAAGTGAGAAGTTGTGCTACTTTTGCTGGAATATCATTTTCGCTACTGTTTAATTGTTTAGAAACATCTTTTATAATTTGTTGCTGTTGCCCCATTAATTTATGTGTGCGCCAGCCAGCGATAAACGTTAATCGTATGCCACCTTTATTACGCTCCCATCCTAATACTTGAATAGGACCTACTTCACCTGTATATTTTGGATGCGTTCCGCCACAGCCGTTGTAGTCGAAGTTTTCAATTATAACAACACGTATATTTTCTGTTAAAGTCGGTTCTTTACGAAGGGGCAATGTTTTCGCTTCTTCTAAGTTCATCCACTGGATACGGATTGGATGGTTTTCAAAAACAATTTTGTTTGCAATTTGTACTGCTTTTTCAACTGTTTCTGCATGCAGATTGTCTGTTTCTAAATCAATTGTTACCGTTTCTTTTCCAAGATGGAATCCAATCGTAGGTATGTTAAAATGGTCCCAAAAAGCAGCAGATAAAATGTGCTGAGCTGCATGTTGCTGCATATGATCAAAACGGCGCTCCCAATTGATTTTACCTTTAACTTCTTCTGTATGTAATTGTTCTGTAATAAAGTGGCGGATTTCTTCATCGACTTCTTCAACATCGATTACTGCAATGCCATTTAAAGTTCCAGTATCATGGGGCTGCCCGCCACCTGTTGGATAAAATGCTGTTTCGTTTAAAACAACGTATAAGTTACCGTCTTTATCATAATCTTGCTTTATAATTTTAGTAGTAAAGTCTTTCTTATAAGCATCAGTGTAATATAATTTTTGCTTCAATTTTCTTTCCCCTTTCGTGTTCAATAGTTTCATTGTAAAGCAATTGAAATTAGTTTCCTAATATTTCAGAAGAAAGAAACCATTTTTAGAATTTTCTTGCTATAATAAGAAAAAGAAAATGCGGGGGTGGAATGAATATGTTATATGAGAACGGTGTAGATAAACTACTTAGTTTAAGTAAAAATATTTCTGAATTGTATCGAGAATTAAATGAAATGACCCGGATTTTAACGGACTGTAATCGAGAAAGTGTGAAGTTCGATCGGTTATATGTAAAAGAGGTACTGTGGAAGAAAGAAGATGTACTAGAGAAATATGACGAGCTGCTTGTGCAACTTTGTATAAATGAATGTTTTGATCTGAAAAGTGTCATTACGGGGGAATATAAGTATACATATGAAGAAGTAGAAAATATCGTTTTACAATTTAATGAGAAATATAATGTCGCAATTTTAATTAAAGATGTTTGTAAAGAATTACAGTTTACATATGGCATAGATATGGATATAACGAGAACAACTCGAGTATCAACAGCTCAAGTATAAAAAGGGAAAAGAAAGCAGAACCTTTGCTTTCTTTTTTTATGTAAGAACAGGGAGAGTAGGTTTTTAAGATGAAGGGGAAGTTGCAAAATATTCATCCGTTAGGAATGACAATTATAATAGGGACCTTATTTGCGAGGTTTGCCACGTCAATGAGTATTCCTTTTTTAGCAATTTATTTAACGACTGTGAAAGGCGTATCAGCTGGAATGACGGGTGCTATTATCGGAATGAGTGCACTTGTTGGAGTATTTGCGAGTTTTATCGGAGGGAATTTATCGGATCGGTTCGGCCGAAATATGATTATAATATGGTCCATGATCGTTTGGGTGTTTGTATTCATAGGTTTTTCACTTGCAGATCATGTGTTAAGTTTCTTTTTATTAAATGCTTTGAATGGATTATGTAGGTCCTTTTTTGAACCGACGTCAAGAGCATTATTATCAGATTTAACGAAACCAGAGTATCGTTTACTCGTATATAATTTGCGTTACGGTGCAATCAATGTTGGAGTAGCAATTGGCCCACTTGTCGGATTACAAATTGGAAGCGCAAAATCAACAATTCCGTTTTTAGTAGCAGCTGGAGTATACATTCTATATACAGTTATATTAGCGTTCCAATTTAAGAAGTATCCAATTGAAAAAAAGAAAGTAAATACAGAAAAACCTGTCACAATGTTAAATGCAATTCGCATTTTGCGAAAGGATGTCGTCTTTTTAGTTGCATTAGTTGGTATTATTTTGAGTAATTGTGGCTTTTCTCACTTAACGACAACAGTATCTCAATATTTTGCAAATGCACATATATTTCAGGATGGAGTGAAATTATTTTCATATATGTTAGCTTTAAATGCGATTGTTGTAGTCGTAATTCAATACCCTGTTATTCAAATGTGTAAAAAGTATACACCGTTAGTATCCATTATGGTTGGAACTTTATTTGTGAGCGGGGGACTGTTTGGGTTTGGAATAGTAGAATCTATGCTAGGTGCTGCCATTTGTACAATTATTTTTACAATTGGAGAAGTTCTCATGTTTTCAATGACGGATGTCTTTATAGATGGTATAGCTGTTTCGCATTTAAAAGGAACGTATTTTGGAGCAATGGGGTTTTCAGGAATTGGAGCAGTAATTGGTCCATGGCTTGGGGGCGTACTTCTCGATTACTACGGTTATCAAAATGGATTTATTGTCTTTTCAGCGCTAGCTATATTTTCAACTGTAGCATTTCCTGTACTTTTAGTTACAAAAGGTTTATTGAAAAAAAGAGATGATAGAAATTGTAATTTAGAATTACATGCGAAATGAAATAAGCCCCAGCAGACGACTGGGGCTTATTTTTGTATTCATCCCGCTATTTGCGGGCAGTAAAACTCTCATTAATTAAAGTTTCACTTTATTTTAATTCTCAATTTGAAAAAGAACTTTTTTTTCATGTTTATTAGCAACTTCATTTTTCGAAATATGAATGGCTAAATATCCATTCTCTAAGCAGGCTAGCATCTTCTTATAAATAATAGTAGCGGGTAAAGGAATGATTCGCTGCAAAGAACTATTATTATGAAGTATGCAAATATTTAGGCCTGTCTCCATCTTTTGAATAACTACATTTTGTTCGGATACATTTGGTACATCTGTTTCCAAAATGTACTCTTGTTCAGTTTCACAAAGGTCAATATGAATTTGATTTGGGAAACTAAAGTTACTACAAGAATCAGAGCAAAATTGATCCATCCACTCTTCGAAACCATCAACATGAAAAAGACAATCCTTCTTTTTCTTGCCCATGTAAGACACCCTCCGTAAAATCTCAATTCATACTATGTTATGCATGAATGAAGTAGGGGTGAAGAATAAATGGAAAAATATAAACATTGTATGTGGCAAAGGTAACTAGTGTGAGCCTTTTGTTTTACATATCATGATGTGCATGATTTTTTTGGCGTGAATGGTTACGGTTTTTTACTTTATGAGATCCGCTTAATGGTTCAGGTTGTCCTTTTTTTTCTTTTGCTTCACGATTGTTTTTTCCCATTGTATGTGACACCTCCTCTTTCTCTTTAGAATGAGAGAAGTTTGCAAATTTATACGAGAATGTTTTTAGAAAAAAAGGTAAAGATAAAGGGGACTAACTATTATGGAAAGGGGATTATATAATGCCATATCATAAAGATAAACAACAAGCTTTTCAAGCAGCGCAGCAAGGAGTTACACAAGCAGAAAATGCATTTAATAACATTGTAAAAAATGATCCAAACTACGGTCACGATTTAAAAGAGTTACGCCAAGAGGTTCAGGAAGCGTATGAACAAATTCAAAATGCGTTAGAAGTAGCTTCGGAAACACAACGCCCACAACTTGAGCAATACGAAAATAATCTCCAAAACATTATGCGAAATGTAGATCAATTAGAAAAGTAAATGAGATTGTTGTGTATTCGACAACCTTATTACTTTGACGAATGTTATGCTAAAACAGAAGATTTTTCTATTCGTTTTTTGTTTACTATGCGCAGTACATATATTTCAAGTTGAAAAAGTGGAAGCGAAAATGTTGCTCAGAAAAGAGTTAGAACCAACTGGCTATGTAACGTGGGAAGTACCTAATAATGAAAAGATTATTGCCATTACATTTGATGATGGACCAGATCCAACTTATACACCACAAGTTTTACATTTATTACATCAATATAAAGCAGAAGCGACATTTTTTATGATTGGATTTCGAGTGCAGCGTAATCCATATTTAGTGAAAGAAGTGTTAAAAGAGGGGCATGAAATTGGAAATCATACGATGAATCATTTGTATGCGAGTAATTCATCAGATGAAAAATTGGAAAATGATATTTTAGATGGGAAGAAATATTTTAAAAAATGGGTGAAAGAACCTTTGCTATTCCGTCCACCTGGCGGATATATTAACGATGCTGTATTTAAAACCGCGAAAGAAGCGGGTTATCAAACGGTTCTATGGTCGTGGCATCAAGACCCGCGTGATTGGGCAAATCCAGGGGTTGAATCCATTGTAAATCATGTAGTGAAACATGCTAAAAGTGGAGATATCGTATTGTTACATGATGGAGGAAATGATCGTAGTCAAACAGTAGCGGCATTAGCAAAAATTCTACCTGAGCTGAAAAAACAAGGCTATCGATTTGTAACGGTTTCAGAATTACTACGTTATAAACATTAGAAAAAATCCCAAAAGGAAATGGGCCTTTTGGGATTTTTTGTTACTGGTTCTTTTTACGCTTTTTATTATTTTGTCGCTCTTCTGGAGTTAAAGGCTCGTTTGCAAATTCTTCATTGTAACCAGCACCTTGTCCTTGTGCAGATGCCGCATTCATTCCTGAAATAGTATGATTTGCTTTTCTTTTACCCATTTTATTTCACCTCTATAACTTTTTTTGTAAGTTGAATGATGAGCAGTTCATAGTATGTATGAACTGTAAGCAAAGCGCTAATAGAGCACTTTACTTTATGGTAATAGTATTCATAAGGAGCATGAACATTATTCAAATTTAGAAACATAAAGAAAACTTATGATAATCTATAAGTTTCTTATTATTTACTTATTTAGAAAGTTGTAATAAGATATTATCGTAAGGTATTGAAAAGTTTGTCTACATTTTATATTCAGACAACTTAGTCACGTTTAACAGGGGGGAAACATAATGGTCAAACATAATCCATTTCAATCACGTGCAACTTTTGAATTAGATGGAAAAACGTATCATTATTATGATTTGAAAGCGCTTGAAAACGCAGGGGTTGGCAACGTATCTCAATTACCATATTCCGTGAAAGTTTTACTTGAATCAGTACTTCGTCAAGTAGACGGACGTGTAATTACAGAAGAGCATGTTACAAATTTAGCGAAATGGGGAACGAAAGATGTGCAAGATATCGATGTTCCATTTAAACCATCTCGTGTAATTTTACAAGATTTCACTGGTGTACCAGCTGTTGTAGATTTGGCTTCGCTTCGTAAAGCAATGGCAGATATGGGCGGGGATCCTGATAAAATTAATCCAGAAATTACTGTAGACCTTGTAATTGACCACTCTGTACAGGTTGATAGAGCGGGTACGGCAGACGCGCTTGCATTCAACATGGACTTAGAGTTTAAACGTAATGAAGAACGTTATAAATTTTTAAGCTGGGCACAAAAATCATTTGATAACTACCGTGCAGTTCCACCAGCTACAGGTATTGTACACCAAGTAAACCTTGAATATTTAGCACCAGTTGTTCATGCTGTGAAAAATGCTGAAGGTGACTTAGTTGCATACCCAGATTCATTAGTTGGAACAGACTCACATACAACAATGATTAACGGTATTGGTGTTCTTGGATGGGGCGTTGGTGGTATTGAAGCTGAAGCAGGAATGCTTGGACAGCCTTCATACTTCCCAGTACCTGAAGTAATCGGTGTGAAATTAACTGGTACACTTCCAAGTGGTACTACAGCAACAGACGTTGCATTAAAAGTAACACAAGTATTACGTCAAAAAGGTGTAGTTGGTAAATTCGTTGAGTTCTTCGGTAATGGACTAAAGAGCATGCCTTTAGCTGACCGTGCAACAATTTCAAACATGGCACCAGAATACGGCGCAACTTGTGGATTCTTCCCAATCGACGATATTTCATTAGAATACTTACGTTTAACAGGTAGAGATGAAGAGCAAATTCGCGTTGTTGAAGAATACTGTAAAGCAAACGGTTTATTCTATACAGCAGACAGCAAAGATCCAATTTACACTGATCTTGTTGAAATTGATTTAAATACAATCGAATCTAACCTTTCTGGACCGAAACGCCCACAAGATTTAATTCCACTTTCAGATATGAAAGATGCGTTCCACAAAGCTGTTTTAGCGCCAGTTGGAACACAAGGACTTGGATTTAATGAGCAAGAGTTCGATAAAGAAGTGAAGGTTACATTAGAAGATAAAGAAGTAACGATGAAAACAGGTGCAATTGCAATCGCTGCAATTACAAGCTGTACAAATACATCAAACCCATACGTATTAATTGGTGCAGGTCTAGTTGCGAAGAAAGCAATTGAAAAAGGACTTGTAGTACCTGAGTACGTAAAAACATCATTAGCACCAGGATCTAAAGTTGTTACTGAGTACTTAGATAAATCAGGTTTAACAACATATTTAGATCAATTAGGTTTCCAAACAGTTGGTTACGGCTGTACGACTTGTATCGGTAACTCTGGTCCATTAGCAGAGGAATTAGAAGAAGCAATCGCAGCAAACGATTTATTAGTAACATCTGTTTTATCTGGTAACCGTAACTTTGAAGGTCGTATTCACCCGCTTGTAAAAGCAAACTACTTAGCATCACCACCACTTGTTGTGGCATATGCACTTGCAGGTACTGTTGATATTGACCTGAAAAATGATGAAATCGGTAAAGATGCAAATGGCAATGCTGTATACTTCAACGATATTTGGCCATCAGCTAAAGAAATTGAAGATGTAGTTCAAAGTGTTGTTACATCTGAACTGTTCAAGAAAGAATATGCACAAGTATTTAACAGCAATGAGCGTTGGAACGAAATCCAAACTTCAAATGAAGCTTTATATACTTGGGATAATGATTCAACTTATATTCAAAACCCACCATTCTTTGAAGGTTTATCTAAAGAGCCAGGTGAAGTTGAAACGTTATCAGGATTACGCATAGTTGGTAAATTTGGTGATTCTGTAACGACAGACCACATTTCACCAGCAGGTTCAATCGGTAAGCACACACCAGCTGGACGCTACTTATTAGAAAACGGCGTACAACCAGTTGACTTCAACTCTTACGGTTCTCGTCGAGGTAACCATGAAGTTATGATGCGTGGTACATTCGCGAACATCCGTATTAAAAACCAAATCGCACCAGGAACAGAAGGCGGATATACAACATATTGGCCAACTGGTGAAGTAACATCTATCTATGATGCTGCTATGAAATATAAAGAAGATGGCACAGGTCTTCTAGTTGTTGCTGGTAAAGATTACGGTATGGGAAGTTCTCGTGACTGGGCTGCGAAAGGTACAAACTTATTAGGTATTAAAGCAGTAATCGCAGAAAGCTTCGAACGTATTCACCGCAGTAACTTAGTGTTAATGGGTGTGTTACCACTTCAATTTAAAGATGGCGAAAGCGCTGAAACATTAGGTCTTGTTGGTAACGAGTCATTTGAAATTCAAATTGACAAAACAGTTAGACCACGCGATCTTGTAAAAGTAGTTGCAACTGATGCAGATGGCAACGAAAAACAATTTGAAGTAGTAGCTCGTTTCGATAGTGAAGTTGAAATTGACTACTACCGTCACGGTGGTATCTTACAAATGGTTCTTCGTGAGAAAATTGAAGAGTCTAAAGTGTCGAACTAAATAATTGAAATAAACGATAAGGAAGCTAACAACTGTTAGCTTCCTTATTTTATGGAAAGGGGTGAAACCATTTGGTTTCATCCCTTTCTTTTTACTTTAAAAAAATGGAGGAAAGGTCATGAAAGAATATAAAAGAATATTGTTACCGTTACAGAAAGAAAAAATGTTAGTAATAGCAGCTGTATGCAGTGGACTCTTTGCAGCTATTTTAAACTTATCCCGTCCAATTTTCATGGGATTAATTGTAGATAACCTTATTCAACGGGAGTTAAAGGAGGTGTATCTTTACATTACTTTGTTTGCAGTTAGTCGTTTGCTGATGTGGGTGAACAATCTTTCATTTGATTATGTAAGCTCTAAAGCAAGTCAACGAATATTGCGAAAGAAGCGTATAGATGTATTGCGCCATTTTTTCTTATTACCGTTTGAAGAGAGTGAGAAGATTAAGCAAGGAGAGTTAGAGACGTTAGTTGTGTCTGATATTCCGAATTGGGTCAGATTATATGGTTCTATATTAATAGAATATATACACGCCATTGCGCAATTTATAGGTGCGTTCATAGCACTACAACATATAGATATGAAGTTTATATTGTGGGTAACTCCGTTTTTATTTTTAAGTGCAACGGTTCCGATGGTGATGGGGAAAAAGGTAAGAAATATTGCAAGCGTTGCTCAAAGCAATCAATCAAGTGTTGTAGAGATGGTGTCACAGTTTGTAAAAGGAGCACAAGATTTACGTAGTTTGCAAAAAGAAAAGTGGGCCATTCGCTTATTTAAAGGAGTAACAGCACAATCTTATAAAACAGAAGTAAAGAAGACGATGATGCAAAACTTTATTGGGGTAGTTGGGACAGTGATTGAAACAGGAGCATATATCGTTGTTCTCATTATAGGTGCGCAGAAAATAATGAAGGGAGAAATGGAAATTGGTTCACTTGTTGCCGTGTTAGCCACAATTGAAATGCTCTTTTTTCCAGTTCGTTACGTTGGTGATTTATTAATGATGACACAAGTTGCAGTCGCTTCGGCAAATAGAGTTTTTTCCTTTTTAGATAAACGAGTGGCAGATAGTAAGGTAGAAAGAGCGATGGGGATGACGGTAACAAATGTTTCATTTCAGGAGAGTGATGAAGAGAAATGCAGAATTCATAATATTGATTTGCAAATTTACCCTGGTGAACTCGTTATTATTGTGGGGGAAAGTGGTGCAGGAAAAACAACGCTTTTAAAATTAATGACAGGTTTGTATAAACCATCTAACGGTAGCATTGTTTATTATGGTAATGAGACTCGTATGACTACAGTGTGGCAAGAACCTCGTTTCTTTCGGACGACAGTAAAAGAGAATATGTATTTCGGGGAAGAGTATCTAGAAAAACAGTTAGAAAAAAATATTGAACTCGTTAATGTGAAGCCGATAATTAGGGGAATATCTGAAGGGGTTCAAACTGTGTTACATAAAAGTGGAGAAGAGTTTTCGGGAGGAGAAAGGAAACGTCTTGCATTATTACGTGCCATTGTTTCAAAGACGAATCTTATTATTTTAGATGAACCGACTGTGGGATTAGATCCGAGCAATCAAGAAACTGTTTGGGATATGATAGAAGGACTAGGAAAAGAGGTCACGAGAATTGTGGCAACACATGATGTGGAGAAAGCGATACTAGCAGATCGGGTTGTCATAATGAAAGAAGGCAGTATTGTTGCATGTGGAAGTCCTGAAAAATTAATATATAGTCATTCATTTTTTAAGAAATGTGAATAAGGATAAGAGCACTGCTCTTATCCTTATTCAGCATCATTAATTTGATACTCGATAGATTCTGAATGATTCAGATCAACGTTAAAGGTAGCAGTCATAAGGAAAGTGGCAATTCCAAGAATTAAGAAAAGGACGAATGAGACTAGAGAGACGTAGAGACAAATACGCCCTACTTTCTTTTTTTCAAGATCTTTACTAAAGAGTGAAATGATCCAGGCAATAATACCGACTGGGTATAAAAGAAAACTAAGAATATATAATGTTGTTTTTTCGAATGAATTCATAAACAATCCCCCTTTTGTTGTAGATTTATAACTACGAGAGTAAAAAGGTGAATGGGTCCATAAGAAGATAAGCAACACTTCATCTGTTTTTCTAATTATATGATAAAAAGGAAAAAATTTCACTTTAAATGAGAATATTCTAATTATTTCGACTGTGAATATTTCCAAGCTCGTCCGTATAAGCTAAAATAAGGTATATAGTATTTTGTTGATTAAGTTATAAGAAGACAAACACGTTAGGGTGATATAAAATGTGGCGGAAGTTTACGATTATTGTAGTGTTACTTTGTTTAGCCGGATATGCAGCTTATGAACAGTTTGGTAAAAACGATCAGGTGGTACAAGGGAAGCAAGAAAAAAGTGAAGCTGCTATGAAAGAGATGATTGCAAGTAATGGTATTGAAATAGGGAAGAGTGCACCAGATTTTGAATTAACAAAGTTAGATGGAACGAATGTAAAGTTATCAGATTTAAAAGGAAAGAAAGTGATTGTAAACTTTTGGGCAACGTGGTGTGGACCGTGTCAGCAAGAAATGCCTGATATGGAGGCTTTCTATAAAGAACATAAAGAAAACGTAGAAATTTTAGCAATAAATTATACGCCTTCAGAAAAAGGTGGGGGAGTAGAAAAGGTAAGTAATTTTGCTAAGGAAAAAGGAATTACTTTTCCTATTTTATTGGACAAGAACATTGATGTGACAACAGCGTATAAAGTAATTACGATCCCAACTTCGTATTTTATAGATACGAAAGGTGTCATTCAAGATAAGTTTATTGGACCGATGACGCAAAAAGAGATGGAGAAACGGATTGCTAAATTAAAATAACGGCGAAAAGGTAGAGGTGGAAAGTTACCATTTCTACCTTTTCTTTTTCATGTAGTGATAGCAGCATGTTATGATAAAGGAAATATAAACGTTTAGAGGTAAAGGAGTGTTTGGAGTGGGGAATATATCCTTACCGTTAGATTATGTTGTAATTGATTTTGAAACAACAGGATTTAACCCTTATAATGATAAAATTATTCAAGTCGCAGCGGTGAAATATCGTAATCATGAACTAGTAGATCAATTTGTTTCCTATGTGAATCCAGAGCGTTCAATTCCGGACCGAATAACGAGTTTAACAGGTATTACAAATTATCGTGTTTCAGATGCACCGACGATTGAAGAAGTATTACCTTTATTTTTAGCATTTTTACATACAAATGTAATTGTCGCTCATAATGCATCGTTTGATATGCGTTTTTTGAAAAGTAATGTAAATATGCTTGGTTTACCGGAACCTCAAAATAAAGTGATTGATACTGTGTTTTTAGCAAAGAAATATATGAAGCACGCGCCTAATCATAAACTTGAAACGTTAAAGCGAATGCTTGGCATTCGTTTAAGTTCTCATAATGCATTTGATGATTGTATTACTTGTGCAGCTGTTTATCAAAAATGTGCATCTATTGAAAAAGAAACAAACAGGAAATCGGATACGGAAGTACTTGATGAAACAGCAGTATATGAGGCAGTAAAAAAGATACTTGTACGAAATAAACGTGATATCGAATGGGTTCGTTGTATGAATGTAGGAAGCTATTTAGATATAAAAGCTTTTTATCCAGTTATGAGAGTAAAAGTAAAAGGGCGAAAGAAATACGTATTAACAGAGATATTAGAAGATGATGTGAAAGAAATATGTACGAGTTTAAATTGTGAACCGGCGTTAAAAAGTGAAGTTGGTAATACGAGAATTATGCTTAATAGCTTAGAGGATGTCCTGAAATTAGAAAGTTATATTTTAGAACAATATGATTTCGTACTGCAAGCGCTAAGTGAGTATAAACAAAGTGAAATGAATGCAGATGAAAAGTTAAAAGAGTATTTAAATATGATGGTATAAAAAACTCCGTGTACGGTTTATTGTACACGGAGTTTTTTTAGGAGTACTAAAACATAAAATTTTCTTGCAAATCTGATTAAAGAGTTTTTCATTTGCTCATACTATTTATAGTAAGAATGCGAAGGAGAGAGGGTGAACAGCATGAGAAGAAGTCGCCGTAAATCATTTGACGAACTTGTGAAAGAAAATAAACAACAATTATTAAGCGATCGTGATGCAATCGATCGTATCGAAGAGCGTATTGAAAAACGTTATGAAATGAAACTTTTTAAGCAAGCTGAATAATTCTTAACACTAGTACGATACTAGTGTTAAGGAGGCGATAGTAATGGGTAATCCGAAAAAGAATTCAAAAGACTTTGCACCGAATCATATTGGGACACAATCAAAAAAAGCTGGTGGCAATAAAGGAAAGCAAATGCAAGATCAAACAGGTAAACAACCGATTGTTGATAACGGTTAAAAAGGGAGAATGTTGTCATTCTTCTTTTTTGTGAAGGATTTTTAATAGTAAAAAAGGGCTGACTTTTGTCAGCCCTTTTTCGTAATTGTAAAATTTTCAACGAGTAAACGCCAATTTTGCGGGAATGGTAAACCGATCTTCCAGTAACTAATACCACCAATGCCTTGTTCTTTCATTAAGTTGAATTTACTTTGAATAGATCTCGAATCTTCAAACCAAACTTCATGTTGTACGCCGTTTTCGTCAAAGTAATTGAAATGTGGAGCCTGAGCTGTGAAATCATAGCGGATAGGAACATTGTATTTACGAGCTAGTGCAACAGCTGCGACAGAGCTAACTGCTTTTGCTGGTGGATTCCCTTGTTTGAACGGAAGTTTCCAATCGAATCCGTATAAATTTTGCCCCATCATAATTTTTTGGGGAGGCATTTGAGATTTTGCGTATTGGAGTACTTCTTTTACAGGACCGATAGGAGAAATAGCCATCGGTGGTCCGCCTTGCCAACCCCAGTCGTATGTCATAATAACGACGAAGTCAACAATTTGTCCTTGTGCTTTATAATCGTGAGCTTCGAAAAATTTCCCTTTTTGATTTGAACTTGTTTTCGGTACAAGCGTTGTACTCAATGTGTATCCGTTAGGTAATCGTGTTTTCACATTTCGTAAAAAACGATTATACGCTTCGCGATCTTCAGGTGCCACGCTCTCGAAATCAAAATGAATGTCTCGCATACCGTACTTCTCAGCTGTTCGCAAAATGTTTGTAATAAATTTGTTTTGAATTGTTGCGTCCCGTAAAATAACTGATGTCAGATCGGCACTGAAATTTCCATTTTCAATATTTGTAATAACGAGCATAGGGATGGTTTTGCCTTGCGTTGCAATATTAGCGATTTTAGCTGTTTCAGTCGGTTCTTTTAACGTACCATCTCTTTTTGCCTCGAAACTGAAATAAGCTAAGTATGTTAAAAATGGATTAATAGCACGCGTAGCAGTAACTAAACTTTCTTTTATTGGTATAGTTGAAGGTTGTAAATAAGCGATGGATTCTACTGCTCGTTTTGTCCCTTTCGGTATATATAATTGCTGTCCGACATGGAGAATGGATTTTAAAGATAAATTATTCACTTTAGCTAAGCTAGCGAGAGGAACGTTATATGTTTGAGAAATTCGATAGAGGCTATCGCCAGGCTGTACATAATAATTATTTCCTTTCGTATTTACGATTAGTGCCTGACCAACGACGAGTGTTTCAGATGGATTTAATCCATTGTCTTTTACTATTTCATCAGGTGTTGATCCATATTTTGATGCCAAGCTATATACGCTATCACCGCTACGAACAGTTACAATTTGAATCATATGCTTGCTCCTTTCGGTAAAAGATTCACTGTTTTTATTTTATTTTTGATTCCGCTGTATTATGATTAAATGTATGCAAGGTAGCAGAAGTGAAAGAAGGCGAATAGAAATGTTTGTAGCAGAACATGAAGTTGAAATCCGTTATGCGGAAACAGATCAAATGGGTGTTGTTTACCATTCAAACTATTTAGTGTGGCTGGAATTAGGTCGCACGAAACTTATACAAGATTTAGGATTTTCATATGTTGAAATGGAGAAAGAGGGGATCATTTCTCCTGTGTTAGACTTGCAAATTTCATATCGTAAAGCGATGCGCTACGGTGAAAAAGCAATTGTGAAAACGTGGGTGGACACTGTGAGTCCGCTTCGTGTTGTATATGGTTATGAAATATATAACGGTGATGGAGACCTTTGTATTACTGCAACTACGACGAATATTTGTGCGAAAAAAGAAGGGTTCAGGCCCGTATCATTTAAAAAGTTATATCCTGAGTGGTATGCGAAATATGAGGAAATTAAGAAAAAATAAAAAAAGTGTGGCTTCTGCCACGCTTTTTTTATTTTTCATAATTAAATTGCGGGAAATCATCACCGTCGTTAAATGTAACAGATAAATTATGTCCATCGAAGAACCACTCATCATCGCCTTCAATAAAGAAGTTAATACCTTCTTCTTGAGTTTGAACAGCAGGATGTGCAGGATCATCTTTACGAATACCTAAAGAAAGTCCTTTTTGCACAGTACTGCAACCGCCGTATTGTACGAAAAGGCGTAGTGTTTCACCCGATTGTAAGTTTAATTCGCTTTTATACCATTGTGCTGCTTCTTTTGTTACGGAAAGATTCATGTATAGTTCCTCCAAATTATGTTGCTTTTTCTTTAGTATAAAAAATAACGCAAAAAGACGCTATTAATATGCTTCACGTTTTCTTTTTGCGTTATGTGGGTTACGATCTTATTTTTGCTTTTTTGAAAAGTTTGCTTTCGGTTCAGTTTTATTTATAATTCGTCCGATATTTGCACGGTGTTTATAAATAACCATACCTGCTAATAAACACATCGCAATAATGAAGATTTTATCCCCGCTAACAATGGATGCAATAACAGCAACGACGGCTGTTACCATAGAAGAAAGTGATACGTATCTTGTTGTAAATAAAAGGCTGAAAAAGACAACAGCTAATATTGCAAAAACAACTGGTGAGTAGCATAATAGTACGCCAGCAGAAGTTGCAACAGCTTTACCACCACGGAATTTTGCGAAAATCGGATACACATGTCCAAGAACAGCTGCTAATCCGAACCATAGTGGGTGAACATCTAATCCGAAAATAATCGGTAGGCTTGTTGCTAATGTACCTTTTAAAATGTCAGCAATTGTAACGATAAAACCTGCTTTTTTCCCTAGTGTGCGGAATGTATTTGTTCCGCCTAGATTACCGCTTCCGTGCTCTCGAATATCGATTCCGTAGCCGATTTTTCCAACGACTAGTGCGAATGGAATCGAGCCAAGTAAGTAGGCAACGATAAATAAAAGATATGTAGTAACCATAAGTTCAGTCTCCTTTATTCAAATGTGTTGATAAAGGGTAAAAAGAGTTTTTCCCGTATATTGTACCATACATTTGTAAAGAGCACATTTCTTTTTTGTAAATGAAAAATTCATTATTTCGTGAAAAAAATTTCACAGGAATGTTACATTTCTCACAGAAACACCAAGACTATATGTAGTAACATTTTAATCAAAAGACAACAACATATTGGTGGAGGGTTATAAATGTTACAACGAAATGTACGTGGAGAAGAATTAATGAGAGTGTTTGAGACGATTGTCCACGGTAGTGAGCAAGATTTAATGCAAGAAAATGCAAATGTAGATGGCCGTTCTCCGATGGGAGTAATGGGAACGTTCGCATCAGAGAGTGCGAAATATTATGCAGTTGAAAATTTATTGTCAGATCAAGTGAAAAAAGCAATAAATCAAAATATATTATATCCACATGACTTAGATTTTTATGCGACAGGAACGACGACTTGTTCGCAAATTCCGTTAGCGCAAATGCTTGTGAATGGTTTTCATACCGGACATGGACATATGAGACAACCGCAAGACATTAAAAGTGCATTGGCTCTTTCGTCTATTATTTTTCAGGCGAATCAAAATATGCAGCATGGTGGTCAATCGTTTGCACTCTTTGATATTGATTTAGCTCCTTATGTGAGAAAAACAGTAGCGAGACATAAGAAACGATTACAGGCGTACCCGCTTACGAAAGAACAAATAGAAGAATTTGCATGGAAAGAAACAGAAAATGATACGTATCAGGCGTGTGAAGCTTTCATTCATAATTCAAATAGTATGCACAGTAGAGGCGGGGGACAAGTACCGTTTATTTCTATCAATTATGGAACAGACACATCAAAAGAGGGGCGGTTATTAGTTAGACAGCTTTTAAAAGCGACACAAGCCGGTCTTGGTAAAGGAGAAACACCAATTTTTCCTATTCAAATTTTTAAAATGAAAAAAGGTGTGAACTTTGAAGAGTGTGATCCGAACTATGATTTATTTGAATTAGCGTTAGAGACAACGGCTGAACGATTATTCCCTAACTTTTCATTTTTAGATGCGCCATTTAATGCAGTACATTATGACGGAAGACCAGAAAGTGAAGTATGTTACATGGGATGTCGTACCCGTGTTATGTCTAACATACATGGAGAAGAAACAGCGATTGGAAGAGGCAATTTATCATTTACGTCTATCAATTTAGTGAAATTAGCGTTAATTAGTGGTTCAAAAGAAGCGTTTTTTGAAGCGTTAAATTATTACTTAGATTTAGGAATTAAGCAATTATTAGAGAGATTTGAGTATCAATGTACGAAGCGAGCAAGAGATTTTAGATTTTTATATTCACAAGGTGTATGGCGCGGTGGAGAAAAGTTACAGCCTGAAGATTCTGTAGCATCTATTTTAAAGCAAGGGACGTTAAGTCTTGGTTTTATCGGTCTTGCGGAGTGCTTAGTAGCTTTAACAGGAAAGCATCATGGAGAAGATGAAGAATCATGGAAACTCGGGTATGAAATCATTTCCTTTATGAGAGATAGAATGGATAAAGCGACGGAAGAACATGAACTGAATTTCTCAGTAATTGCAACTCCTGCAGAAGGGTTATCAGGGAAGTTTGTGAAAAAAGATAGAGAAGAATTTGGTGTGGTTAGCGGCATAACGAATCATAATTACTATACGAATTCATTCCATATCCCAGTTTATTATAACATTCAAGCGATAAATAAAATTCGTTTAGAAGGACCTTTCCATGCCTTATGTAACGGGGGACATATTACGTATATTGAGCTAGACGGAGCAGCTATGCATAACAAACAGGCGTTAAAACAAATTGTGCGAGCGATGGCAGATCATGGCGTTGGATACGGTTCAATTAATCATCCTGTTGACCGTTGTAAGTGCTGTAGTTACCACGGGGTTATTGGTAATGAATGCCCAAGCTGTGGAAATGGAGACGAGGCTAATATAGAAAGGATTCGCCGTATTACAGGCTATCTTGTAGGAGATATGTCGAAGTGGAATAGTGCCAAACGCAGTGAAGAGATGGATCGGGTGAAGCATAAATGAAAGTGATGAACATCATTCATGATAGTGTAGTAGATGGAGAAGGGTTGCGGACAGTCGTGTTTTTTGCGGGCTGTCCGCATCGTTGTTTCGGTTGCCATAATCCGAAATCGTGGAATATTTGTAATGGAACTGAAATGACAGTAGAAGAAATTGTGAAAGAGATTGCAAGTAATCCATTAACTGATGTAACATTTTCAGGTGGAGATCCATTTTTCCAAGCTACTGAGGTGAAGAAAGTAGCACAAGCAGTGAAAGATTTGAAAAAAAATCTATGGATGTATACAGGTTATACGTTAGAAGAGATACAGAGTTCTCAAAATAATGATATGATAGAGTTGTTACATTATGGGGATGTTTTAGTCGATGGAAGATTTGAAATCGAGAAAAAAGATTTAACACTTCCATTTCGCGGAAGCTCCAATCAACGTATTATTCGATTGAAAGAGTAAAAAGGCGGGATAGATGATATGAATAAAACAGTATTACTTGTTGAAGATGAAAGAAGATTACGTGAAATCGTTAGTGATTATTTTCGTAATGAAGGCTTTGAAGTAATCGAAGCAGAAGACGGAAAAATAGCGTTAGAATTATTTGCAGAGCATGAAATTGATTTAATTATGTTAGATATTATGTTACCAGAAATAGATGGCTGGTCTGTTTGTAGACGAATTAGAAAAGAATCAGCAGTACCTATCATTATGTTAACAGCACGTTCAGATGAGGATGATACATTACTAGGGTTCGAATTAGGTGCAGATGAGTACGTAACGAAACCTTTCAGCCCGAAAGTGTTAGTAGCTCGCGCGAAGACGTTATTGAAACGTGCGGATGGCGTGGTAGGAGTAGCAGAAGAAAATACTATGTCTTTAGCTGGAATAGAAGTAAATCGCCTATCTAGAACGGTGTTAGTAGATGGAGAAGAAATTATATTGACACATAAGGAATTTGAACTTCTTGTTTATTTAATGGAGAACAAAGGAATTGTGTTGTCACGTCAACATTTATTAGATCAGTTATGGGGATATGACTACTACGGTGATGACCGAACGGTAGATACTCATATTAAAAAACTACGAAATAAACTAGGAGATAAGGCGAAGCATATCGGTACTGTTATTCGAGTGGGTTACAAATTTGAAGAATAACCTTGAAATTACTATGTACTTTGGCTTTGGGATATAGCAAATTTATACTCTCTTTTGTAGGTGGAATGTACAAAAAATACTTTTCTTGTCTACAATGATAGATAAGAGTATTTTTTTAATTGGATTTCACGATGAGTTCACAAGAAGGACACAAACTGTGACTATACTGAAAGTACGAATTCACCAGAGAGGGGAAATAAAACATGGGATATTACGACGGACCGAATTTAAATGAAGAGCATAGTGAAACGAGAGAAGTGAGAAAATCAGGCGGTAAAAAAGGTTATTTTTTCACAGGTTTAGTCGGAGCGGTAGTTGGAGCTGTCACAATTAGTTTTGCAGCACCATATATGCCATGGGCTCAAAATAATGGAGCGGCCGTATCATCATTCAGTTCGGATTCAAAAGTTGAAGGTACTGTAGTTCCTGTTGTCAATAAAGCAAAAAATGAAACTGATTTACCTGGTATGATTGAAGGCGCGAAAGATGTTGTTGTAGGTGTTATTAATATGCAACAAAGCATTGATCCATTTGCAATGCAACCAACAGGCCAAGAACAACAAGCTGGTTCAGGATCAGGTGTTATTTATAAAAAAGCAGGAAATAAAGCATATATTGTAACAAATAACCACGTAGTAGATGGTGCAAATAAACTTGCTGTAAAACTAAGTGATGGTAAACAGGTAGATGCAAAGCTTGTAGGGAAAGACCCTTGGTTAGATTTAGCTGTTGTAGAAATTGACGGATCTAACGTAAATAAAGTTGCCACTTTAGGTGATTCAAGTAAAATCCGTGCTGGTGAAAAAGCAATTGCAATCGGTAATCCACTAGGATTTGATGGAAGTGTAACGGAAGGTATTATTAGTAGTAAAGAACGTGAAATTCCAGTAGATATTGATGGGGATAAACGACCAGATTGGCAAGCGCAAGTTATTCAAACAGATGCAGCGATTAACCCAGGTAATAGTGGTGGTGCGTTATTTAACCAAAACGGTGAAATAATTGGGATTAATTCAAGTAAAATTGCACAACAAGAAGTTGAAGGAATTGGATTTGCTATTCCAATTAATATCGCAAAACCAGTTATTGAATCACTTGAAAAAGAAGGAGTAGTGAAACGTCCAGCTCTTGGTGTAGGTGTTGTTTCATTAGAAGATGTGCAAGCTTATGCAGTAAACCAATTGAAAGTACCAAAAGAAGTAACAAACGGCGTTGTATTAGGTAAAATTTACCCAATATCACCTGCAGAAAAAGCTGGTTTAGAGCAATATGATATTGTAGTAGCATTAGATAATCAAAAAGTAGAAAATTCACTTCAATTCCGTAAATATTTATATGAAAAGAAAAAAGTAGGCGAAAAAGTAGAAGTTACATTCTATCGTAATGGTCAAAAAATGACGAAAACAGCTACTTTAGCAGATAATTCAGCTACAAAGAATCAATAATTGAAATAAAAGAAAGTCTCTTTCATATTGAAAGAGACTTTCTTTATCGGCTATACTAAAGGAATAGGAGGGATAAATTATGACAATTGAAAACCCAACTCGTACGGAAATTGGTGAAGTATTAAAGAAAAGCAAAACGATTGCAGTTGTTGGATTATCGGATAAGCCAGAACGTACATCGTATATGGTTTCAAAAGCAATGCAAGATGCTGGGTATCGCATTATTCCAGTGAACCCAACAGTAGATGAGGTGCTTGGAGAAAAAGCCGTTTCTTCGCTAAAGGATATTAAGGAACATATTGACATTGTAAATGTATTCCGCCGTTCAGAATTTTTAATGGATGTTGCGAAAGAGTTTGTAGAGATTGATGCAGACGTTTTTTGGGCACAATTAGGAGTACAAGATGAAGATACATATAAACTGTTAAAAGAAAAAGGCTATACTGTAATAATGGATCGTTGTATTAAAGTAGAACATGCGATGACAAAATAGTATAAATTTAAAGTAGAAAGATTGATTCAGCCCTCATTATAGGAAAGTAGGGCCGATGAACGAGGTGTTCATCATGAGATTTTTTAAAGGCTGTTTTTGGGGATTATTACTCGTTATCCCATTTTGGATATTGATCATTTGGATCATGATAAAGGTTTGGAATGTGTAATCTTGGCATACATATCCATTTCTCGTTGACAAACGATTATTTTTCTGAAATAGTAGCCTAGAGGAATCCTTGTGAAAAAAACAAGGATTTTTCTATTGAAAATGGTATATAAAAGAGATAAGATAACTTGCCAAAACTATAGTCGAGGCGTTATTCTATAATAGAAACATATGTTCTGATTTGATTAGGAAAGGGGCAAGGAGTTTGGCGAAGCATCAGTTCCAATATAATGAAGATGCAATTCAAGTGCTAGAAGGACTTGAAGCCGTTCGAAAACGCCCGGGTATGTATATCGGGAGTACGGATAGCCGTGGATTGCATCATTTAGTATATGAAATAGTAGATAACTCCGTTGACGAAGCGTTAGCGGGATTTGGCGACGAAATTTCTGTCGTAATACATAAAGATAATAGTATTAGCGTTATAGATAAAGGGCGAGGAATGCCTACGGGAATGCATAAACTTGGGAAACCTACACCTGAAGTTATTTTAACTGTACTTCATGCTGGTGGTAAGTTTGGTCAAGGTGGTTACAAAACGAGTGGTGGTTTACACGGTGTTGGGGCATCAGTTGTAAATGCCTTGTCAGAATGGTTAGTAGTAACGATTAAACGTGACGGAAATATTTATGAACAACGCTTTGAAAATGGCGGTGTTCCTGCAACGACGCTTGAGAAAATCGGGAAGACGAAAGAGTCTGGTACGACAATGCATTTTAAACCAGATACAACGATTTTCAGTACAACAAATTACAATTATGAAACACTTTGTGAGAGATTACGTGAATCTGCATTCTTATTAAAAGGGATGAAAATCTCAATAAAAGATGAGCGAAATGATTTAGAAGATGTCTTTCATTATGAAACGGGAATCGAAGCTTTCGTTTCATACTTAAACGAAGAGAAAGATTCAATTCATCCGGTAGTATATTTTACTGGTGAACAAAACGGAATTGAAGCAGAGTTAGCATTCCAGTTTAACGATGGCTACTCAGAAAATATTCTTTCTTTTGTAAATAATGTACGTACAAAAGATGGTGGAACACACGAAGCTGGGTTTAAGACAGCAATGACTCGTGTGTTCAATGAGTATGCTCGTAAAGTTTCACTATTAAAAGAAAAAGATAAAAACTTAGAAGGTACAGATATTCGTGAAGGTGTAGCGGCTATCGTTTCTGTACGTGTACCAGAAGAAGTACTTCAGTTTGAAGGACAAACGAAGGGAAAACTAGGTACAAGTGAAGCTCGTTCTTCAATTGATGCCATTGTATCAGAGCATTTAGCTTACTTTTTAGAAGAAAACCCGGATGTTGCTACACTTCTTGTGAGAAAGGCAGTTAAAGCAGCGCAAGCACGTGAGGCTGCTCGCAAAGCGAGAGAAGAAGCACGTACTGGTAAAAAGAAAAAGAAATCAGAAGGTACATTAAGTGGTAAGTTAACACCTGCACAATCACGTAACCCGCAAAAAAATGAACTGTACCTAGTGGAGGGTGACTCTGCCGGTGGTTCAGCGAAACAAGGCCGAGACCGACGTTTCCAAGCGGTATTACCATTACGTGGTAAAGTAATCAATACAGAAAAAGCAAAACTTGCTGATATCTTTAAAAATGAAGAGATTAATACAATCATTTACGCTATTGGCGGTGGTGTAGGGAATGAATTCGCTGTTGAAGATATTAACTACGATAAAGTCGTAATTATGACCGATGCCGATACAGATGGTGCGCACATTCAAGTATTGTTACTAACGTTCTTCTACAGATATATGAAACCACTTATCGAAGCTGGCAAAGTATTTATTGCACTTCCTCCTTTATACAAAGTAAGTAAAGGAAAAGGGAAAAGTGAAGTAATTGAGTATGCATGGTCTGATGAAGAATTAGATGGTGTAACAAAAAAGGTCGGTAAAGGCTACATGTTGCAGCGTTATAAAGGACTTGGTGAAATGAATGCCGATCAATTATGGGAGACAACTATGAATCCTGAAACACGTACGTTGATTCGTGTGAAAATTGATGATGCATCAAGAGCGGAGCGCCGAGTTACGACATTGATGGGTGATAAAGTAGAACCTCGTCGTAAATGGATCGAACGAAATGTACAATTTGGTATGCAAGAAGAAGGAAATATTTTAGAAAATGAAATGATTATGGAGACGGAGGTGGAATAACATGCAGGCAGAGAAGTTTCATGACCTCCCGCTTGAAGACGTGTTAGGTGACCGCTTTGCACGTTATAGTAAATATATTATTCAAGACCGCGCGCTTCCAGATGCGCGTGACGGTCTAAAACCTGTACAAAGACGTATTTTATATTCTATGTATGTAGAAGGAAATGTACATGATAAAGCATTTCGTAAATCAGCTAAAACAGTCGGTAACGTTATTGGTAACTACCATCCACACGGTGATTCCTCTGTATATGAGGCGATGGTACGTTTAAGTCAAACTTGGAAAGTACGTAATGTTTTAGTTGAAATGCATGGTAATAATGGTAGTGTGGATGGCGATCCAGCAGCGGCAATGCGTTATACAGAGGCCCGTTTATCACCAATCGCATCTGAGTTATTACGTGATCTTGATAAAGAAACAGTAGAATTTGTGTCAAACTTTGATGATACGAGTGAAGAACCAGTTGTATTACCGGCAATGTTCCCAAACCTATTAGTGAACGGATCGACAGGAATTTCAGCTGGTTATGCAACAGAAATTCCTCCGCATCACCTTGGAGAAGTAATTGATGCGACGATGATGCGTATTGATAAGCCGAATAGTACGGTTGATGATTTATTAACAGTTATGAAAGGCCCAGATTTCCCGACAGGTGGTATTATTCAAGGGATTGATGGTATTAAAAAAGCGTATGAAACAGGAAAAGGTAAAATTATTATTCGCGGAAAAGCGGAAGTTGAAACAATTCGCGGTGGTAAGCAACAAATCGTTATTACAGAAATTCCGTATGAAGTAAATAAAGCGAACCTTGTTAAAAAAATGGATGAATTACGTCTAGATAAAAAGCTAGATGGAATTGCTGAAGTGCGTGATGAGACTGACCGTACTGGTCTTCGTATTGTTGTAGAGTTGAAAAAAGAAGTAAATGCTGAAGGTATTTTAAATTATTTATATAAAAATACAGATTTACAAATTCCATATAACTTCAATATGGTTGCGATAAATAATCGTCGTCCTACACTTATGACATTACCAAAAATTTTGGATGCATATATTGGACACCAAAAAGAAGTTGTAACAAAGCGCTCTCAGTATGAATTACGAAAAGCAGAAAATCGTCAGCATATTGTTGAAGGTTTAATGAAAGCATTATCAATTTTAGATCAAGTAATTGAAACGATTAGAGCTTCTAAAGATAAGCGTAATGCGAAAGATAACTTAAGTGCTAAATTCGGCTTTACAGAAGCACAATCAGAAGCAATCGTTTCGTTGCAATTATATCGTTTAACAAATACAGATATTACAGCACTAGAAAAAGAAGCGGATGAATTAAGTGCAAAAATTGCAGAATTACAGTCGATTTTACAAAGTGAAAAAAGACTTCTTCAAGTTATTAAAACAGATTTGAAGAGAGTAAAGAAAACATATAGTGATGATCGCCGTGCTATTATTGAAGACCAAATTGAGGAAATTAAAATCGATGTGGAAGTGATGATTCCGCAGGAAGATGTCATCGTTACTGTAACGAAAGAAGGATATGTGAAACGAACAGGTTGGCGTTCACATAATGCATCGAACGGGAAAGACTTCGGTATGAAAGAGGGTGACATCTTACTGGAGCGATTCGATACGAATACGACAGAGACAGTCCTCTTATTTACGAATAAAGGAAACTATATATATCTGCCAGTATATGAAATGCCAGAAATCCGTTGGAAAGATTTAGGTCAACACGTTGCGAATCTCGTTTCACTCGAGCGAGATGAAATGATTATCTGGGCGACCGTCGTACCGAATTTTGAAGAAGAAAAACGATTTATCGTATTTGTAACAAAGAATGGCATGATTAAGAAAACAGAATTAAACCAATATAAAGTACAGCGTTATTCAAGGGCGTTTGTTGCTGTAAACTTGAAAAAAGATGATGAAGTAGTAGATATATTTGCAACAGATGGAACGAGTGATATCGTTCTTGCAACCTATGGTGCATATGCACTTATTTTCCATGAAGATGAAGTAAGTCCAGTTGGTGTAAGGGCTGCTGGTGTGAAAGCCATTAATTTAAAAGAAGATGATTATGTCGCTTCTGGTAAACCGTTAAATGGTGAAAAAGATCAACTTATTCTCGTAACGCAGCGGGGTGCTGTAAAACGTCTAAAAGCATCAGAAATTGAAAAATCAACGAGGGCGAAGCGAGGTCTTGTTATTTTCAAAGAGTTAAAACGTAATCCATACCGTATTGTCGGTATTGAAATTGTTCGAGACGATGAACTAGTTTACATGAAGACAGAGAAGCACATCGTAGAAGAAATTGATCCGAAAGCGTATCGAAATAAAGACCGGTATAGTAACGGTAGTTTAGTACTAGATGTTAATGATACTGGTGAAGTTATTGAAACGTGGACGAAAAAACGACCGAATTAAAAAAAGCATCTTGCTATGAATAATGGCAAGATGCTTTTTTCTAGGCAAATTATTATGTCCATAACAATAATCTTGTTATAATAATTGAATGAAATCGTTCTCATAAAGTGAAACTTTAATCAGTGAGTGTTTTCTTTATCCCGACTGATTATTAGTTGAAGCCGGACAGATGGAGGGGCAATATGAAAAAAATAGGTGTAGGGATTGTAGGATTTGGTTTTTCTAGTACAACATTTCACATCCCATTATTACAAACGATAGAAGAATACGATATTCGTGCCGTATTATCTTCAAAAGAAGAAGTAGTAAAAGAAACATTACCGAATGCTAAAGTTGTTAGTACAATTGATGAATTGGTGAAGCGAGCTGATATTGACTTAGTGGTCATTACTTCACCGAATACAACTCATTTTCCATATGTAAAAGAAGCAATTTTACATGGTAAGCATGTAGTTGTGGAGAAACCATTTGTTGTTTCAATTGAAGAAGGGAAAGAGCTTATTTCGTTAGCAGAGCAATATAATGTGGTATTAAGTGTATATCATAATCGTCGTTTTGATAATGATTTCTTAACGATAAAGAAATTGTTAGAAGAAAATAGAATAGGGAATTTATACGCATATGAAGCGCATTTCGATCGTTTTCGTCCGAATGTGCGTGATCGCTGGAGAGAAAAAAACTTACCAGGATCAGGAATATTATATGATTTAGGCTCGCATTTAATTGACCAAGCATTATCATTATTTGGGAAACCAGATGCGATAAGTGCAGATGTAATCAAACAACGACCAGGTGCAGAAATTGATGATTACTTCCATGTTATACTTCATTACGGTGTGAAACGTGTCACTTTACATAGTAGCAGTTATGTTAAGCAAGCAGGTCCACACTTTACACTGCATGGAGACAAAGGTTCTATCGTGAAATACGGTATGGATTCACAGGAGGAACAATTAAAAAATGGAATGAAGCCAGGCGATAACAGTTATGGAGTAGACGCTGAAGAGAACTTTGCTACTTTAGATGCTGAAGAAAAGCTAGAGCGTATTCCGACAGAAGTTGGCTGCTATGACATGTATTATAAAGGTGTAAGAGATAGTATTGTAAATGGCGAGAAACCACCTGTAACAGCACAAGAAGGCTTAGAAGTTATCAGGCTTATTCAATTAGCGATTGAAAGTAGTGAAACAGGTAGAGTTATCACTGTAAAATAAAAAAAGACACGAATTTCGTGTCTTTTTTTATTGAGAATATGTGAATAGGGAAAATTATTTAGCCTAATCGTTTGTCATACATTAACTGGATTTGTATGCCGTATGGATCTTCAATAATACCATACGCTTCACTAAAGATATTTTTTTCTAGTGGAGAGATTACCTTCACGTTCTTATCGGAAATTAAATTATTATAAAATCTTTGTATTTCTTCTAAATTAGCGCTTTGAATGCAAAGTGACATATTATTTCCAACGTTATAACGTTCAGTAGGATTCATTGTATCTTCTGCTATCATTAGCTTTGTATTCCCAATTTGTAAAACAGAGTGAGCAATATGATCCTTATTTTCACTTGTTATTTTAAAAGAACGATCTCTTTTCGCCAGTTCTTCATACGTAACAATCATTAACTGCTTAGCTTCTAAATTGCGTGTATAAAAATTAATTGCCTCTTTTGCATGCCCATTCATTGAAAGAAAAATAGCTATTTCTAATGTCATACATATACAACTCCTTTATTAGTTAATAATTATAATATAGACTAAAAAGGTTTCAATACATGACACCTTTCGGGAGGGAAATATGAAAAAAACGGAACGAATTAATGATATGCTTATTTTCTTAAATAATAAAAGGCATTTTAATTTAAAGGATTTAATGGTTAGATATGCTATTTCTAAAAGTACAGCTTTACGAGATATTCAATCATTGGAAGAAATAGGTGTACCATTATATTCTGAATTAGGTAGAAATGGAAGTTATAAAATTATAGAAAATAGTGTGTTATCGCCAATTTATTTTAGTGTGGATGAAATGTATGCGTTATATTTTTCGATTCTTACACTAAATGGATACAAGACGAAACCATTTAATATAGAAAGTATTGCACTTGAAAATAAATTTAAACATGTATTACCTGAAAATGTGAGTAAAAATATTTCAATTATGGAACGAACACTTTCTTTTGAAGTAACAAATCATAGTAATTTTAGTCCGTTCTTAAAAGAAATTTTACAGGGGATTTTTGCTGAGCGAGTTTATCATTTAACATATTTAAAAAAAGATGTGGAGAAAGTAATGGTAGCTCAATTTATTCGAATCGAATCTAAATTTGGCCAGTGGTATGCTAAAATCTTTAATTTTGAGACAAATCATGTTCAAATCATTAGATGTGATAAAATTCTTTCTATTGAGGAAACAAATAATACGAATTCAAAAACTCTTGAAGAATTGTTAAGTTATCTTACTACTTTTCATAGAAAGCCTGATGCAACTGATTTTAGTGTCATTGTTAATCAAAAAGGAAAAGACATTTTTGATAAAGAGAATTATCCTTCCATGAAGATACAAAAAGAAAATGAAAATTACATGATAACAGGCTATTTTAATAAACAAGAAGTTGATTTTATATCGAACTATTTTCTGAATTTCGGAGAAACGATTATCTCCATTCAGCCTGTCATGCTAAAGGAGCTAATCTATAATAAGGTATTATCTATAAAGCAGCATTTAACTTCTTTAAGATAAAGTTAGTTTGAATCATTTTTTGACATGAAAAAGCCCTTGAGATTTAAATAGCTAAAGGGCTTTTTTGTGATGTTATTTGTTCTTTAGAAACATTATTTTTCTGGGATGGACAGTCCATAAAAGAACATCGTAACGATATCTTGTATATGTTTTTCGCGATCCCCTTCAAGAAGCTGTGCTCCAAAATCATCACCTAATTTAGTGAACATTTGAATGTATAGCAACATCATTTCTTTAGTAAGGTGAGGATTAATTTCATTTTTTTGCTGTGCTTGTTCTAATATTTCTAAATACCAAGGTAGGATTTTTTCGTTTTGATAACTATAAATAAACTCTCGGAGCTCTTCATCTCTTTGCATCATTTGTAGTAACATATCTGGCTGAAATAACCCACCAGTATTCATTTTTCTTACAATCATTTTTTGCATCATATCATGAAAAGGTAGTTTTTCCGCTGCAAGATCTTTATAATATTGAAATTCAGATATAATAAACTCTTGTATAAGCTCTCGAAATAGCGCATCTTTACTTCCGAAATGATTATAAATGGTAACTTGAGAAACGTTTGCTTTTTTTGCAATATGTTCTATTTTCACTTCATTAAATCCACGTTCTGAAAATAATAAGAAGGCGGCCTCTTTAATGGCACGTTTTTTCTTTTCTTTCACTTTTTCAAAGCCGTTCAATGCAATCACCTCAATTAAAATATACAAGAAAAAATAATGGAA
>NZ_JAKUFT010000041.1:0-47951 GCF_022663605.1 Bacillus cereus group sp. BfR-BA-01379 | reverse complement strand
TTACCTTCCGCATGAGAATAAGAGCCGCCTGCTGTCGTTTCACTTCCTTCACTATGGGAACTATGTCCAGTTGCTTTCGTTTTTGACCCTTCTGCATGAGAGAAAGAAGCTTTTGCGTGTGTAAGAAGCCCTTCTGCATGTGAAGCTGTCCCCTCTGCATTAGAGTGAAGCCCTTCTGCATGTGCATACCGCCCACCTTTTTTCACTTTTGTATTTTCAGGTGTAGGGGTTTGAATTATGATCGTTTTTTCCGTTTGTATATCATTGGATGGTGCTAATGCTTCTTTTATTTTCTTCACTTGATTGATAATAGCAGCTGGAATTTCTGCTTCTGCTTTTTTATTTATTGCTACAGGTATATTTTCTTCTATATTTTTCTCTGTTTGCTCAGAGGGCACAATCTGTTCATTATGAGTAGAGAGAGGTTTATTTTTTTGCTGCATCTTTGTTTTTCTATTATCAATTATGCGGCTCATTACAGCATTTTCTAAAGAGACATATTTTGGTCTGGCTTTGTTTTTGGGGGAAGCCTCTTGTCCTTCCAGTTCTTCTAAAGCTGCAGCTCGGATGCTGCACCAGTTGTTAATTCCGTACATGGGCAGATAAAAAGGCGGGCATTTTCTTTTTTGTTTAGAAGATTTTTTCTTCATTCTGTCACCTCCTGCGACAGTATATGCCGTGTAATGAAAAAAAGATGCACTTTATTGCATCTTTTTTTCATTACTTTACCTAGTTTTGGTATGAGAGCGGCCTAAATGATATGGTAATCCCTCGTAAGTTATGAAATTGGGCGAAACTTCTCTGGGACAAAAGGTAGGGAGGAAGGGACAGAAACAGTCTCCATTTCGGGATAACGTAATCCAGTTAAACGCCCGCCAAATACAGCACCAGTGTCAATATTAACTGTATGATTTACAAAGCGAGGTTCTTTTACAGGTGTATGTCCATATATAATCCAATATTTTCCTTTGTATTCCTTCGCCCAGTCGCGACGGACAGGAGAGCCGTCAGCATGTTTTTCTCCTGTAATATCGCCATATAATACAAAGGTTTGTACTTTTTTATCTTGTCTTCCTATGTAATCTTGCCGAATTCCGGCGTGACATACAATTAACCTTTTTTCATCGAGTACGTGATATAAAGGGGATTGTTCATAAAGTGTGATGAATTTTTCTTTTATAATATTTTGTTTATGAGAAGGCAGTGCTTCATATTCAGCAACAGTTGTTTCGAGCCCGTGAGCGATTGATACGTTACGCCCAAGGAAAAATCGGTATAGTTTATTACAGTGATTTCCCGGAGCGTAATAAGCTACTTTTTTATTGATGACAAGTTCCCATACAATTTCAATCATACGTAATGAATGAGGGCCCCGATCTGTAATATCACCAACAAATGCAAGCTTACGTTGATCAGGGTGGATCGGTAGGTCACTATTCCACTTATATCCGAGTTTCGTCGTTAAATCTTGAAACTCTTGGAAGCATCCATGAATATCCCCTATAATGTCATATTTCATATTTAAACCTCCATCATATTTTCCATTAGTATATCTAAAAAAGGATAGAGATAAAGTGAAACTTTAATCAGTGGGGGTGTTCTTCATCCCCCACTGATTATTAGCCCTCACCAATCGGACTTTAATGGGCAGCCCGACCCCCACCTAACTTCTTTGCTTTCGCTGAATTTTAAGGTGGGGGTCTTACTGCCCATTAAAGCTTGATAAAAATATACCGTTTTTGTACTTCATTTAAACATAAAAATTTTCGTCCTTGAGCGAACGTTCAAAACAAATCCAATCGCTATCATGTATGTGAGTAAGGAACTTCCTCCGTAGCTCATAAGGGGTAGTGTGATTCCTGTAATAGGGAGTAACCCGATAGTCATCCCGATATTTTGAAATACTTGAAAAGTAAACATTCCGATTGTACCAGCGCAGATGTAACTACCAAAAGGATCATTACTTTCTAAAGCGATATGAATCATGCGGAAAATGAGTAGGAAAAAAAGTGCAATAATGACACTTGCGCCTAAAAAGCCGAATTGTTCAGCGACATTAGTGAAAATAAAATCTGTATGTGGTTCTGGAAAGTATACTTGTCCATTTTCCCAACCTTTACCTTGCATTTCTCCTGATCCAGTAGCTAAGAAAGCTTGTCTTAATTGATAGCCTTGCGCATCATATTTGTATGGAGCTAACCAGCCATAAAAGCGATTTAGTTGATATTCTTGTAAAATGTGTGCTTTAAAGAATTTTGTATGAGTAAAAAAAATATAAGTTAATGTAACGCCAGCTGCAGAAATGCCAGAAACTAATCCGAAAATAAAACGCCAACGTATACCAGAAACTAGTATCATTGCTGCGAGCATAGCTGAAATTACCATCGTATTTCCTAAATCAGGTTCCTTTGCAATAAGCAGCAGAGGTGGCAAACTTGTTGCACATATTTTTCCGAGTAATAAAAAATCGTCGTGTATTGTTCGGGAAAAATATTTCTCATTGTGATTTGCTATAATTCGTCCGGTGACGAGGATTAAAAACAATTTCATAATTTCAGAAGGCTGGAAATTTCCGATGCCTGGGAGCCTGTACCAAGCGGTAGCGCCTTTAATTGTGACGGCACCTGGTACTTGAAGTTCTAGTCCAATGAGTAGTACCAATGCAAAGCTATATAAATACCAAGCAATTTTTTGATAACGATCGAAATCAATAATCATAATGACACCAATGGCTATAAATCCAATGAAGTACCATTGGATTTGCTTTAATACAAAATTTACGCTTTGCAAAAATGGTGGTAAAGAAGCTTGTGCACTTGCAATTGCAAAGCAACTAACAGTCCCAATGGCAAATAAGATGAATAGTAATACGTAGTCTATTTGATATTGAGAATTTGGATCTTTCAATGTATGTATTCCTTTCTATCGCCTAGTAAGTATATGGATCATGTCATGATAAAAATAATATACAAGCAGACTATGCATACATTTATTCCACTTTTTGTGGGAAGTCATACATCACGAGGAAGGAATAGCTCCTCCCTTGTGATAGACTATATTGCACGGAGCTCTTTTGTAATGATATGTAAACAATGGGAAAGGCGGGCATGTGTATTTATATCTGGAATGAGGTTTGGGAATAAATTGTAAAATTTGACTGCATTTTTATACCATCCGTAAGCTCTTATCAAACCCTTTTTATAATATTTAGTGTCTTGTAAGAAACCATACTTTTTTGAGGTTAAAACGAGCTGAGAAAAATCTTCACAGCCCTCAAGGAATTTGTGACGTACTTGCTGTCCCGTATGAAGGCGGAATGAACTTAAAGGCTCAGTGATATACATCGCATCACCTTTTGAAAGTAAACTTATCCAAGAGGCCATATCAACACTACAACCATATTTTCTGCCATTTAAAGTGCCGAAAGGATCCGTTAATAGGCTTTTTCTAAAGAGTACGATTGTAGGTTCACCGATAATATTTTGTCCTGCCATAAGCATACGGTTTCCAAAATCTTTCCCATTTAGTAGCGTATCTTCATCATATAATTTTTTCATGGAGGGATGTTGTTCAATTATATCTCCATTATCATCAATCCAAGTGCGATAGGATGTGATAAGTGCGAGATTTTTATTTAAGTCTTGTTGGAAATAAAACATCATTTTTTCGATTTTATTATTATAAAATGTATCATCGTCCATCAAGAAATTTATGTACTCTCCATTTGAATGTTCTAAGAGCATAAGAGCGTTATGAAATTGTCCTAGCGTAGAGGCGTTTCGAATGTATGTTATATGTTTATGCTTATGTAAATAATGTCTGTATATTAATTTTTCTGTTTCATTATTTGTACTATCGTCCCCTACAATGATTTCAATATTTGAATACGTTTGTGCTAATGCACTTTCTAAAGCAATTTTAAAATAATGTGGTCGATTATAGGTGGGAATAAGAATGGAAACGAGAGGCGGATTTTTTATATTATTCATATACAACTACCTTTCAGAAGTTTTTTGTGTAAGAATAATATCTTGATAACTTGTGTGTGCAGTTCTGCTACACCATGAACCATAATGAGTGGGGGACTGTACTTCTAGCCCATATTTATTTAATAGGGTACGAATATCTTCCTCAGGATAGGCAACTGCGAAATTCGGAATATCTTTATTTAGAACATAACAATTATCAATTTGATGATAAAAACCTAACGTACTTAGTCCGGCATTTAAGTAATAGGATGATTCAGGATTAATTAAAAAGAAAGTAATAAAACATCTCCCATCTTTTTTTAGAACTCGTGCAATCTCGCGTACGTAATGTTCTAATTCTTTCGGAAGGAGATGGGTAAATACAGACGTTAAAAAAATAAAATCAAATGATTCATCTTCATATGGAAACTTGTATTGGGAGGCATCTTCTTTTCCATCGGGATTGTAGAACTGATTATATATATCGACATGTTCAAAATGGAAATTGTTACGGCGTGTTGAAATGTTACTTTTGCACCATGTAATTCCCGCATTAAATAAGTCAAATCCATAATAAGTACCATCATCGCTTAAATAATTCATTAATGGAACCGCCATTCGGCCGATGCCACAACCTACATCTAACACTGTTTCATTTGATTTTAAATTGCCAATTTCAATAAAGTACTGCATAAACTCTTTTCCAACTTCTTCAAAGTTACCACCTACATATTGAACGAGTTCTGGGGGTGGAATTAATGTGATTTTTTTCTCGTTTTCGTTCATACATTCACTCCGTCCTTGTAGTAAAGTAGGGGATTTCTATTGTCCATTTATAGTGAGGGGAACTTTACACAATTCGTTCTTATGAATAAATAGTGTAATAGAACCCCTCAAAAAATAAAATTATATTCTATTCTTTTCGCCAATAAATACCGAAATCATCAATTGTAGTAATAGGAGCTTTTAAGTTTCTTTCATTTCTGAAATCTGTTACAGCTTCGGCGCATGTTACCAATCCGTAATCATCAATAATAATATAGCCACCTGTTGAAACTTTATCGTATAAGTTAACAAGACTATCCATTGTTGATTCATACATATCACCATCAAGGCGAGCAATTGCAATTTTTTCTACTGGTGCGGAAGGTAAAGTATCTTTAAACCAACCCTTTAAAAATTTCACCTGATCATTTAATAAATCGTATTTTCTAAAGTTTTCTTGCACTGTTTCTAAGGAAACTCGTAAGTAATCGAATGTATGCAAATAATCACCGTAATCTTTCGGGTATTGTTCTAAGTTAGGTGCGGGCAGACCTTCAAACGAATCGGCAACCCACACAGTACGATCCGTAATATTATTTGCTTGTAAAAAACCATTCATAAAAATGCATGATCCTCCACGCCATACACCAGTTTCAATAAAATCACCTTCTATATTTTCCCTGACAACAGTTTCCATAGCCTCATGTAATTGATTCATACGTTTTCGCCCAACCATACTGTGTGCTGCTCTTGGCCAATCCTTTCCACCTTGACGCTCACTTTTTGAAACGTTAGGATCAACGATTTTTAAATTGTGATTTTCTACGTACTGCTTAAGAAATAAAGGAAGTGGAACTGTAACTGGTTCATATGATAGCTCTTTAGATATATGTAAAGAAGCAGGTAAGTATGGTTCGTATTCTAACCATATTTCAAATAAAATGGTTTTCTTTAATAACTCGAGATAAAGCTGGACAGCAGATTTATTTTCCATATAAGAGCCTCCTGCAGAATGTCATACAACATTATGACTATGTAGAAAAGAAAGATTTCATGATTGAATTTAGCAATGAAAAAGCAGTAAAACTGATATCAGTTTTACTGCTAAGTACAAAATTAAGCGATTTTTTCAATAATAATTGATGCACTTGTACCAAGAGCTAGTGATAATCCAATTCCTGTAACAATTGCTTCAACGAGTGATGGTGTTGTAGTAATTTGTGTAATGGCTTGGATAACGATAGGAGCTCCAAGTGAAATCAAGCTTGTGCCCGCACCTGGTACATTAACTCCATTAACTTGAATTCCAAGACTTCCTAATAAACTTACTGCCGCTGTATAAGCAATAACAGTAATTTTATAGAAACCAGTTTCACTAATTACGAAAGTATCGGCATCCATTTGAGAAATTGCCGTACCAAACTGAGATCCAACGGTATTAAATGGTACTGGATCATTAATTCCAAGAGCCAAAGAAACTGTAGCTGAGTTAAAGGCATACAATCCTGCTGGAAGTCCTAATCCAGAAGGTCCAGTTGGCCCAGTCGGTCCAGTCGGCCCAGTAGGTCCAGTCGGTCCGGTAGGGCCAGTAGGGCCAGTTGGTCCAGTCGGTCCAGTCGGCCCGGTAGGAAGGGTAAACGGTGGTATTGGTGGTAATGTTGGTCCTACAAGATTAGGGTCAAATGCACTAGCTGATAAAGATTCATCGGGATTTAATCCATCTGAATAATTATTATTTGACATAAATTCACCTCCATAAAGCGTTCATTATATAGTAGATGCAAAACCGGAAGAAAATGACACGGACATTTGAATTATTGAAAAGAAATCTTAAACTGCTTGTGCAAGTTAAAAAAGTGGAAAGTTTATTGTATGTATAACATATGATTGATTTGGAAGAGGGTGATTATGTTGAACAAGCAAGGAATTACAATTAGTTTATGTATGATTGTTCGAGATGAGGAAGATACAATCGGTCGATGTTTAGACGCAGTAGAAAAAATTGTTGATGAAATTATTGTAGTTGATACAGGTTCTATTGATCGAACGAAAGAAATTGTAGCTCAATATACCTCTAACATATATGACTTTCCATGGATTAACGATTTTGCGGCAGCTAGAAATTTTTCTTTTTCGAAAGCAACGCAAGAATATATATTATGGCTAGATGCTGATGATGTGTTATTAGAAGAAGCTCAAGAGGCATTGAAGCTATTAAAAAGAGAGTTAGATCCTGATGTTGATGCTGTTTCGATGCCGTATCATCTTGTAATGGATTCTAACGGGAAACCTTTATATTGTACAAAAAGATATCGACTTGTAAAGCGTGAAAAAGAATTTCAATGGTTTGGAAAGGTGCATGAGTATTTAGCTATTTTTGGTGAGATTTTTAATAGTAATGTGGCGATTACACATAAAAAAGAAAAGAAAGTAACGAACCGTAATTTGAAAATTTTTCAAGATGCTGTAGCAGCTGGAGAAGAATTGAGTCCGAGAGATTTGTTTTATTACGCGAATGAATCTATGGATAATCAAAAATATGATGATGCAGTTCTGCTATATGAAACATTTCTTAATCAAGACGAAGGTTGGTATGAAGAGAAAATTTATGCATGTGGTAAATTAGGAGATTGCTATGCAAAGCTTGGAATGTGGGAGAAGGCAGTTGAATCTTGTGTAAAGTCATTTCGATATGATGTTCCTAGAGGAGAGAATTGTACAAGAATAGGATATATATATATGGATCAACAAAAATATAATGAAGCAATTTTTTGGTTTAAACTTGCAACAGAAGTGACAATGGCAACAGACAGTCCTTTTCACAGTCCAGCTAGCTACACGTGGATTCCTTATTTACAAATGTGTATTTGTTATAGCAAGTTAGGCGAGCAAGATAAAGCTTATTATTACAATGAATTAGCAGCTTCTTATGTTCCGAATAATGCTGCAATTGAATATAACCGCAAATATTTTCGGAGTGTTTTTGATGAACAATATAAATCGTTATAGGTTGCGTTTTTTAGAAATGGCCTTATTACGATTCTAACTATAATAGATTGGCTATATAGTAAAGTATCCGTGTACTGGTTACATGTATAGACTTCATATGAGGTTTATATTTCAAATTCAATTTGCATAAGGAGTGTGTGAAATGAATTCTCCAAAAAATTCTTTATATGAAGAAAAGTCTGGGCATTATTATAATGCAGTGAATCCGAATTTATTAAAGCATATAAAAAAGGAATGGAAAGAAGTTCTTGATATTGGTTGTTCGAGTGGTGCATTGGGGGCGGTCATAAAAGAAAATGGTACACGTGTATCAGGAATTGAGGCATTCCCAGAGGCGGCAGAACAAGCGAAAGAAAAACTAGATCATGTTGTTTTAGGTGATATAGAAACAATGGATATGCCGTATGAGGAAGAGCAATTTGATTGCGTTATATTTGGAGACGTATTAGAGCATTTATTTGATCCGTGGGCTGTAATAGAAAAAGTAAAACCATATATAAAGCAAAATGGTGTAATTTTGGCTAGTATACCGAACGTTTCTCACATCTCAGTATTAGCTCCCTTACTCGCTGGAAATTGGACGTATACAGAATATGGTTTATTAGATAAAACACATATTCGTTTCTTTACATTTAATGAAATGCTGCGAATGTTTTTAAAAGCAGGTTATTCGATTAGTAAAGTAGATCGTGTATATGTTGATCATAAAATGTATGAACCGCTTATTGAGGAATTATATGGGATTTGTAAAAAATATCGTCTTGGAAGTGGCTTCATGGCTGAGACGGTTGTATTTCAATACATTATTGAAGCAGAAAAATCACAATTATGAGTGCGGCAGATAAAACAATATTATTTGTTACGTGTATAAATGATCGGCAAATGTATGCACAATGTGCGCGACATATATTACAATTGCCAGTTCCTCCAGGATATACGATACAGTTTATGCCGATTCGGAATGCAAAAAGTATGACGAGCGGATATAATAAAGCAATTTCGCATCCAGCGAAATATAAAGTGTATATACATCAAGATGTTTTCATTGTAAATATGGGGTTTTTATACGGATTACTTCAATTGTTTCAGGAACATGAACATCTTGGAATGATTGGTATGGTTGGAGCCCAATATGTTCCTCCAAATGGAATATGGAATGTAGGTAGAGGAGTTGTTGGAAAAGTCATTGGTTATATGAATGATTTATATTATATGGCAAGTCAAGAAAAGCCATATCATGACTCAAAAACATTTATGCCTGTAGAATGTATTGACGGATTATTAATGGCAACGCAATACGATATTCCGTGGCGTGAAGACTTGTTTGATGGGTTTGACTATTATGATGTGTCTCAATCATTTGAATTTAGAAAAGCTGGATATACAGTTGGGGTTCCTGTACAGCGTGATGCTTGGTGCATTCACTATCATATTGATGTGAATATGACCAACTATGAAAAGTATAGAAAGATATTTGTGGAGCACTATATGTCAGATGTAAATCAAGACGAATAGAGGGGCTACAAGATGAAGGATCATACAATATTAGTCGTTGTTTGTATAAATAATGAAGAGCTATTTGAACAATGCGAGAGACAAATAAGAAACCTTTTTGTTCCCCCTGGTTATGTCGTACAAATTTTTCCGATACGAGATGCGAAAAGTATGGCAAGTGCATATAACCGAGCACTTTCCTATCCCGCGAAGTATAAGGTTTATATACATCAAGATACTTACCTTATTAATCGAGAGATGTTTTATACACTCATTTCTCTTTTTAAAGATAACGAAAAACTTGGTTTAATTGGCGTAGCTGGAGCTCAGTTTTTACCGAGCAATGGGATATGGTGGGAAGGGAAAAATTTAGTAGGGAAAGTGATTGAGTACAGAAGACAAAATTATCAATTGTTGAATTTAGATCAGCTGTTTTATGGGAATCAATCATTTATGTCAGTTCAGGCAATTGATGGATTATTAATGGCCACACAATATGATATTCCGTGGCGAGAAGACTTGTTTCAAGGGTTCCACTTTTATGATGTGTCGCAGGCTTTAGAATTTCAAAAGGCGGGTTATTTAATTGGTATCCCTAATCAAGCAAATTTATGGTGTATTCACTACAACGGGGATGAGTTTGATGCGGATACATATGAGAAGTATCGGAAAGTATTTGTAGAACATTACAAAGATATACTATCTCCATCATAAGGGAGAGATGCAGGATGAAAGGAATTATTTTAGCAGGTGGAACTGGATCGAGATTATATCCAATAACGAAAGTAACGAATAAGCATTTGCTTCCCGTTGGACGTTATCCAATGATTTATCATGCAGTATATAAGCTGAAACAATGCGATATTACAGATATTATGATTATTACAGGGAAAGAGCATATGGGAGATGTTGTTAGTTTTTTAGGAAGCGGTCAAGAGTTTGGCGTGTCCTTTACGTATCGTGTGCAAGATAAGGCCGGGGGAATTGCACAAGCATTAGGGCTTTGTGAGGATTTCGTCGGGAACGATCGTATGGTAGTTATATTAGGAGATAATATTTTTTCAGATGACATTGCTCCGTACGTTGAAGAGTTTGCAAATCAAAAAGAAGGTGCGAAAGTACTGCTGCAATCTGTAGATGATCCAGAGAGATTTGGCGTAGCGCACATTCAAAACAGAAAAATAATTGAAATTGAAGAAAAGCCGAAAGAGCCGAAAAGTTCCTATGCAGTTACAGGAATTTATTTGTACGATTCGAAAGTCTTTTCTTATATAAAAGAATTAAAACCTTCCGCAAGGGGAGAACTTGAAATTACAGATATCAATAATTGGTATTTAAAACGAGAGGTACTTACTTATAATGAAATGGGCGGTTGGTGGACTGATGCGGGAACGCATATTTCTCTTCAAAGGGCGAATACGTTAGCACGGGATATAAACTTTGGGAAACAGTTTAACGGAGAATAGGTGAGAATATGAAAGTTGTAGAAACAAACTTTATCGACGCAAAATTGTTAGAACCGAGGTTATTTGGAGATGAGCGTGGCTTTTTTACAGAAAGTTATAATAAGAAGGTACTAGAAACATTAGGAGTTACGCATTCATTTGTACAGGATAATGTTTCTTATTCGGCAGAAGCGGGAACGATTCGGGGGTTACACTTTCAAAAAAATCCGAAAGCACAAACGAAACTTATTCAAGTTATGCAAGGCGCAATCTATGACGTTATCGTTGATTTGCGAAAAGATTCACCAACGTTTAAGCAGTGGAGAGGATATATTTTAAGTGCGGATAATCATCGGCAATTATTAGTGCCAAAAGGATTTGCACATGGTTTTTGTACACTTGTCCCGCATACGATTGTTATGTATAAAGTAGATGAGTATTATAGCGCCGAGCATGACTCAGGGTTACTTTGGGAAGATAAAGAATTAGCAATTCCATGGCCGGTAACAAGTCCTATTTTGTCTGATAAAGATCGAATATTACCGTTACTTCAGGAATGTGAAGATAGCTTTTGAGTAGGAGAGTTGTTATATGAATATATTAGTAACAGGTGGGGCCGGATTTATTGGAAGTAATTTTGTTCATTACATGTTACAAAGCTATGAAACATATAAAATTATTAATTTCGATGCATTAACATATAGCGGGAATTTAAATAATGTAAAGTCTATTCAAGATCATCCGAATTACTCTTTTATAAAAGGGGAAATTCAAAATGGAGAGCTGCTGGAGCATGTTATTAAGGAGCGTGACGTGCAAGTAATTGTCAATTTCGCAGCTGAATCACATGTGGACCGTAGCATTGAAAATCCGATTCCTTTTTATGATACAAATGTAATTGGGACAGTAACCTTATTAGAATTAGTAAAAAAATATCCACATATTAAACTCGTGCAAGTATCAACAGATGAGGTGTACGGCTCTTTAGGGAAAACAGGGCGATTTACCGAGGAAACCCCGTTAGCTCCAAATAGTCCATATTCTTCAAGTAAGGCGAGCGCCGACATGATAGCTTTATCTTATTATAAAACATATCAATTACCAGTTATAGTAACGCGTTGCTCCAATAACTATGGGCCGTATCAATATCCTGAAAAGTTAATTCCGTTAATGGTTACGAATGCGCTAGAAGAAAAAAAGCTACCGTTATACGGCGACGGATTAAATGTAAGAGATTGGTTACATGTAACGGATCATTGTAGTGCGATTGACGTCGTTCTGCATGAGGGGCGTATAGGAGAAGTATATAATATAGGTGGAAATAATGAAAAAACAAATATAGATGTTGTGGAACAAATCATCTCTCTCTTAGGAAAAACGAAAAAAGATATTGAATATGTGACAGACCGTTTAGGACACGATCGTCGTTATGCGATTGATGCAGAGAAAATGAAGAATGAATTTGATTGGGAACCGAAGTATACGTTTGAGCAAGGATTACAAGAAACAGTGCAATGGTATGAGAAGAATAAGGAATGGTGGAAACCATTAAAACAGTAAGGGGCATATAAATGAAAGAACGGATTATCATAACAGGAGCAAATGGTCAATTGGGAAAGCAACTACAAGAAGAGTTAAATCCTGAAGAATATGACATATATCCATTTGATAAAAAGTTACTAGATATAACAAATATATCCCGAATGCAGCAAGTGGTACAAGAAATAAGGCCACACATAATTATTCATTGTGCAGCGTATACGAAGGTTGATCATGCTGAGAAAGAACAAGATCTCGCTTATGTAATAAATGCAATAGGAGCTCGAAATGTAGCGGTTGCTTCACAATTAGTAGGGGCGAAATTAGTTTATATTAGTACTGATTATGTATTTCAGGGCGACAGACCGGAGGGGTACGGTGAATTTCATAATCCAGCGCCGATAAATATATACGGAGCTTCTAAGTATGCGGGAGAGCAGTTCGTCAAAGAGCTACATAATAAATACTTTATCGTTCGTACATCGTGGCTATATGGTAAGTATGGGAATAATTTTGTGAAAACGATGATGAGATTAGGTAAAGAAAGAGAAGAAGTATCTGTTGTAGCGGATCAAATCGGTTCTCCTACTTATGTGACAGATTTAAATGTGATGATTAATAAGCTCATTCATACTTCTTTATACGGTACGTATCATGTATCAAATAGAGGCTCGTGTTCTTGGTTTGAATTTGCAAAGAAAATATTTTCGAATGCAAATATGAAAGTGAATGTATTACCAGTTTCAACTGAAGAATTTGGAGCAGCGGCAGCGAGACCGAAATATTCTGTTTTTCAACATAACATGCTACGATTAAATGGTTTTTCACAAATGCCTTCTTGGGAAGAAGGATTAGAGCAGTTTTTTATAGAAACAAAAAGTCATTAACAAAATTTAAGTTAATGACTTTTTTGTTTGCCTTTAAGAGGTTTTATGGTACTATAATTATAGTATCAGGTACTAATAACAAGTATAAGTAATTCTGGGAGGATATATCATGGAACTATTACAAGGGAAAACATTTGTTGTTATGGGCGTTGCGAACCAAAGAAGTATTGCGTGGGGAATTGCTCGCTCTTTGCATAATGCAGGTGCAAAATTAATATTCACATATGCAGGAGAACGTTTAGAGAGAAACGTTCGTGAATTAGCGGACACGTTAGAAGGACAAGAATCACTTGTATTACCTTGTGATGTAACAAATGATGAAGAACTTACAGCTTGCTTTGAAACAATCAAGCAAGAGGTTGGTACAATTCACGGTGTTGCACACTGTATTGCTTTTGCAAATCGTGATGATTTAAAAGGTGAATTTGTAGATACTTCTCGCGATGGATTTTTACTTGCACAAAATATTAGTGCATTCTCTTTAACAGCTGTAGCAAGAGAAGCGAAGAAAGTAATGACAGAAGGCGGAAATATTTTAACGTTAACATACCTTGGCGGCGAGCGCGTTGTGAAAAACTATAACGTTATGGGTGTTGCGAAAGCTTCATTAGAAGCTAGCGTGAAATATTTGGCTAACGATTTAGGTCAACATGGCATTCGCGTTAACGCTATTTCAGCAGGACCAATTCGTACGTTATCTGCAAAAGGCGTAGGCGACTTTAACTCAATCTTAAGAGAAATTGAGGAGCGCGCACCACTTCGTCGTACAACAACTCCAGAAGAAGTTGGGGATACAGCAGTATTCTTATTCAGTGATTTAGCACGCGGCGTAACAGGAGAAAACATTCACGTTGATTCAGGGTATCATATCCTAGGATAAATATAATAGTAATTTTAAAAGGGCAATCTCTACATGTTGAGATTGTCCTTTTATTTGTTCTTAGAAAGAACGATTTTTAACGAAAGTTCTTACCACGTTATGAATATAACTATAATAGTACACGATTTATTCAGCTACGTATGGAAGTGGGAGGGACGAGTGTGAAGAATAAAAATAAAAGTTCAACAGTTGGAAAACCGTTGTTATATATTGCGCAAGTAAGTTTGGAACTTGCTGCACCGAAAATAAAAAGGATTATCTTAACAAACTTTGAAAATGAGGATCGAAGAGAAGAAAGTAATAGAAATGAAAATGAAAATGAAAATGCTGTAAGTAGTGCTGTGGAAGAGGTAATAGAACAGCAAGAACAAGAACAACAAGAGCAGAAAATAGAAGAAATAGAAGAAGAGGAACAAGTACAAGAACAGCAAGAACCAGTGAGAACAGTCCCGTATAATAAATCATTTAAGGATATGAACAATGAAGAGAAAATTCATTTTTTATTAAACCGCCCTCATTATATTCCGAAAGTAAGGTGCAGAATAAAAACGGCTACCGTTTCTTATATTGGATCAATTATCTCGTATCGTAATGGAATTGTAGCTATTATGCCACCAAATAGTATGAGAGATATTAGGTTATCTATAGAAGACATCAAATCGATTGATATGGCTGGCTTTTAAATATGTAAAGGTGGTAGAAAGCTTCTACCACCCCAATAGTTTTTTAGTTCACTTTATTTATTAGATAGAAACGTCGCGTAAGCACTGGATCGCACAGAAACAGCTTAAATCAACAGTGATGCAAGTAGGTGTTGCTATTAATTTAGCATTTGGTACAGCTAAAAACGTACAAATTGGATTATCTCCAGGCGGTACAGAGGTACCATCACCTAATACTACAGTTAGTACTCTTAGTACAGCGCAGCTATCATCATCTACACTTTCCACACGGAAAATTGGAGATTGGCAGCTAACTAGGCTTGCAGATGGTGCGAAAGCTTCAAAAGGTGTTCCAGCTTTTGTGTATAAAATAAAAGGACGTGTATTTGCTACTGATGCAGTATTGTGTGCACCTAAAAATGGAATTTCACAACCAGATCCACATGTTGTTGTAGAACAATCTTGTAATTCATTGATGAATTTTACAACGTCAACTACACAATGAGAAGAGCTATGGTGTTTATTTTCGTTACAACTCATTAATGTCACTCCTTATCTTCTTGTTTGTATTTACATTAATAAGATATTGGAGTCGAGGAGATTTGGTCACAATCTCAAGACCTTTTTTTTTAAATAGGCGAAAGAAGATAAGGGAAGGTGGAATCATGCTGTTTACAAGTTGGCTTTTATTTTTTATTTTCGCTTTAGCAGCTTTTAGGCTCACTCGTTTAATTGTATATGATAAAATTACAGCTTTTTTGCGAAGACCGTTTATTGACGAATTAGAGATTACAGAGCCGGATGGAAGTGTATCAACTTTTACAAAAGTAAAAGGTAAAGGATTAAGAAAGTGGATTGGTGAATTATTAAGTTGTTATTGGTGTACAGGTGTATGGGTTAGTGCTTTTTTATTAGTTTTATATAATTGGATCCCTATCGTTGCAGAGCCGTTACTTGCATTATTAGCTATTGCAGGTGCAGCAGCAATTATTGAAACGATTACAGGATATTTTATGGGAGAATAACATATTTTTATAATACGAGAGGAAGCGGAGTTTAAAAGAATGAGGGAACGGAAATAAAGAGTTGTTCATATAGTAAATAGACAGAATTGACAGTAGAGGAGATGTTTGCTGTGAGCAATAATCCAAGGCAAAATTCATATGACCTGCAGCAATGGTATCATATACAGCAACAACACCAAGCGCAACAACAGGCGTATCAAGAACAATTACAGCAACAAGGATTTGTGAAGAAAAAAGGATGTAATTGTGGGAAAAAGAAGAACGCAATAAAACACTATGAAGAATGAAACACTCATGTTACTGTGAGTGTTTTTATTATATATATAAAAAGCGGTATTTCAAAAGAGAAATACCGCTTTTTACTAGCTAATTTGTGCAACTGTTAATGCTGCAGCACGGATGTCCACAGTTCCAAGCAGTTCAACTGGTACAATTTGAATTAAGTCACCAGGGTTTAAGTTAATAAGAATAACACCACTGGATACATCTACTTCACCAGTACCAATAACGTTAGATCGAACTGCTGTACCTGATCCAGGAATAATGTTAGCTGGCGTACCTAATGATAAGAAGAAACGACCAGCTTCTGGTGCGGTAGGAACGTTATCGAGACTAATTGTTAATGTATAACTGATTTGATAAATACCAGCTACTTGAATTCGAATGCCATCTCCGACACTTACTGTATTGTTTATTACAGGAACAGTAATATTTGGGTTTGGACTTACGCTAGGTAATAGTAATGGTGTGAATAATGAAGCGAACTGAGGGCCGGAAGCGTTGAAAGCAAAACCGAAGGCAGGTAGTGTACTAGCTGGTTTCGCCTCACAATCAATTTTAGGAAATTCGCAATCAGAAGAGAACATGTTTTTCACTCCTTTATCTGTTTCTACTTTCAGTTAATGAAAAGGACAGGTTCTATGTTCTAGACAAGTTCCCAATTTTATGAAAAATACATAATAATACCTTTTAAGCATGGATTGGGTGGCAGAAAACTCTGCCACCCAATCCATGCTTAAATTAGTATTCAGTTTTATATAGAAACATCACGTAAGCATTGAATAGCGCAGAAGCAACTTAAATCAACAGTAAGACAAGTGGAGCTTGATACGAGTCTTGCATTTGGTACAGCTAAAAACGTACAAATGGGGTCATCCCCAGGTGGTACTGAGGTACCATCACCTAAAACTACAGTCAATACACGCAATACAGCACAGTCATCATCATCTATACTTTCTACGCGGAAAATTGGAGATTGGCAGCTAGTAAGGCTTGCAGATGGTGCAAAGGCTTCAAAAGGTGTTCCTGCTTTTGTGTATAAAATAAAAGGACGTGTATTTGCTACTGATGCATTGTTATGTGCACCTAAAAATGGAACTTCGCAACCAGATCCACATGTTGTCGTGGCACATTCTTGTAGTTCATGTATAAAACGAACGACATTTGATACACAATTGAAATCAAAATCATGTTGATTATCTTCGTTACAATTGCAGCTCATTATGTTCACTCCTTATCGTGAGTTCTGACATACACTATTACAATATGAATGGGATATGGTTGATATTACGTTAATTCTTATGATAAAAACAGGGAATTTATATAGTAGGGATGTACATAATGCAATATGAAAAAAAGACATCCTTATTTAGTGGATGTCTTTTCAGGTAAATCTTTTCGCGCAGTATATAAAAAACGAGAGATATCTAATTTTTTTCCTCTAAAAAATTGCGGAGAGGAAATGTAAAGTTCTTCTTTCGCACGTGTAATGGCGACATAAAGTAGTCGACGTTCTTCTTCTAAAGCTTCAGAAGTCTCTGTAACACGATCATTTGCATCTTTTAAAGAAGAAGTATGAGGGAGAATACCATCGCTCGCTCCAAGTAAAAAGACGCATGGAAATTCAAGACCTTTTGCGTTATGGATAGACATAAGCGAAACAGCATCTTTTTCGGGCATTGTTTTTAATGCTTCCATTTCTTTTTGACCTTGAATTGCTTCATCAATAAATTGTAAGTATGCTGGAATATCGGTGAAACGAGTTGCAGACTCCATTAATTCTTCTAACATTTCTTCTTGTATATCTTTATGCATCGTAAAGGAAGAGCGATCATTACTTTGTAAGTACTCTAAATACTTTCCTTTACCATGAATAATTTCTTTTAATGCTTTTTTCGGTTCTAATTCTTTTATAAATTTAATAAAATCGATACGCTCATTTACCTTTTTCACTTGAAAAGGTTTTAAGCTCGGATTTAATAATAAGAAATGAAGAAGAGAAGGGAAGCGTCCCTCACCATATTTCCATTGTTCACGTTCAATAAATGAAATACAATCATCACGCCCAATATACATCGTTGGTAATATATTTGAAAGTGATTCTAATCGAAACGGTTCAATTACCAGTCTTAAATGATCTAATACAGGCTTAATTAAAGAATGTTCATAAAATGATTGGCTCGCTCCGTGCTTAATAAACGGGATTTTGTGAATGGTAAGCTGATCAAGTAACGAACGGCTTACAGAATGTGTGCGGTACAGTAAACAAAAATCTTTAAAGTTACGTTCGCCGCTATCTACTTTTTCTTGAATGAGCTGCAAAATTTGATTTGCTTCATCAAGAGTCGTAGCAGGTCTTGCGTAAAAAGGTTGTACACCTTCTTCGCGCACAGAATATAGCTCTTTATCAAAACGTTCTTGATTTAGTTTGATAACTTCATTTCCAAGTCCGACGATAAAAGGATTAGATCGATAGTTCGTATTCAGTGCGATAATCGTAGTGTTATCAAATTCTTTTGGAAAAGATAAAATAATTTGGTGACTTGCTCCTCGCCAGCCGTATATCGCTTGGTCGTCATCACCTGCGATAAATAAATTATTTCTTGGCGTGGCTAACAATTTTACGATTTCATATTGTGCATACGATGTATCTTGGAACTCATCTACTTCAATATAGTGGAAACGTTGTTGTAATTGGGTAAGCAAAGGAGCGTTATTTTCTAACATATAATATGTTTCTAATAGGATGTCATCGAAATCAATATAATTATATCGTTGTTTCACTTCTTCAAAACGCTCGTATACTTCTTTAAATTCTTGTTCAACGGGTGTTTTTGCTTTTACATCTTTCGGACGATTCAATTTGTTTTTCTCAAGTGAAATCATAGCCAGCATCGTTTCAGCATCATAATCGTCTTTTAAGCGTAACTCTTTTAAAATTTTCTTTATCATAATTTGCTTATGCTTTTCGTTTGCTAAAATTTGCTGATTATATCCTTGACTACGAAGCAATTTTAAAAAGACAGAGTGGAACGTACCAGCAACAACATAGCTACTTGCTGCACGATTCATACCTGGTAAATTTGCTACACGGTTTCTGATTTCTTCAGCTGCTTTTTGTGTAAATGTAAGTAATAAAATATTTCGCGGATGAACTTGTTTTACATTTACTAAATAACCTACGCGGGTTGTTAAAACAGATGTTTTCCCGCTTCCGGCACCAGCTAATGTAAGAACAGGACCTTCTGTCGTTCGTACGGCTTCTAATTGTTTTTCATTTAAAAAAACATTTTGTTGCTCGAGAGCGCGGAAATACGCCGCATCAGCATCTTCTTCCATAATTAAATGGGTAGATGTTTTCGGAATATGGTATGTTGCACGCGGAATATCAGCGTGTGTTAATGATTTTTGTGAAAATTTTTCTTGTGTCATATATTCACCTTCAAAACTATAGCATCAACATTTAACTTTAGCGGAAGAAAAAGAAAATAGCAATGTAAAAAACAGGAGGGGATACCTCCTGTTTTCAAATTACAATTCTTTTATCATAACGATGTGAGGAATATTTGCTTCCATGAATACATTAGAATTCGTTACATATCCAAGTTTCTTATAGAAATCTTCAGCATGTGTTTGGGCGTGCAGCTTTAATTTTGGTAGCGAATTTTCCTTCGCATACGCTTCAAGTGCATCCATAACAATTTTTCCAATGCCTTTTTTACGATGGGAAGCTAGTACGCAAATGCGTTCCATTTTTCCTATTCCATCCAGTATTCGAAAACGACCAGCACCAACTGGAACATCATTATCATATATAACAACGTGTGTTGAAGTTTCTTCAAATTCATCATACTCTTCTTCAGCAGAAACTTGTTGTTCATTCACAAATACTTGCTTACGTACAGAGAATGCATCTCTTAGTTGTTCGTCCGTTTGTACGATCTGTGCGTGCAAATTAGTTGTTCCCCTTTCCAAGGTGGAATGTTTCGTATACAGTCCATGTTCCATTTTCTAATTGATATAGAAGATGGAAGCGATCAATTGGTTGTTCATAATAGAAATCTTTCATACGTAATCGACCTAATACATCAGCATGCTCTGCATCTGATAAGCCTTGTCCGATTGTTAAATGAGGTACGAAAGCATATTCGCGTTCTTGTGTAAAGAATTCACTATGCATTTCTTCATTTAAGAAAGTAAGTTCAGGTGTTTTTTCTACTTTAAAATAAAGAACATTATTAACAGGTGCGAATGAACCAACTTTTCCGACGTGAAGGGTGAAAGGGTTCGTTTTACTTGCGATTGTATGTAACTCGTTTACAATCGATTCTAAGTGTTCATCTTGCGTCTCAAAGGGTGTTTTCAATGTAATGTGTGGCGGAACTAATGCGTAGTGCGGATCATAACGTTTACGCAATCCGTTCGCTTTATCTTGAATCATTTTAGATGGAAAAATTACAATGCCTAATTTCATGTTCCAATTCCTCCCTTTGTAAGTCTAGTTAGATTTTGAGAAAAACAAATCTCTCTATCTATTATATCAAATTATTCTGAATACTGCTCTTTATTATTTCATTGATAGAATATGAGAGAAAGCTTTCGGTAAATCAGTTTGCCAATATTTCCACGTGTGGTTACCTTCAAACTCCTCGTAATATGTGATGAAATTTCTATCTGTCAGAAGCGTATTAAGCTCACGGTTCGGCCCTACGAAATCAGATACTTGTCCATCCGTGCGCTTTACAGCTGTTTCTTCTGTCCCAATGACGTGATAAAGGTCTAGCGCCTCCGGAGTTTTGAAGTCTTTTGCTAAGTTCATCACTGTTTCATCCACAAATGGTGATTGCATAACGACTTTACCGAATGTATGCGGATACATAAGTGCAGTCATGAAGGAAACTGTTCCGCCAAGAGAATCACCAATTAACACACGACCTTTTCCCATTTGGTACGTTGGATAATTTTCATCGATATATGGTGCAAGTTCATGAGCAAGGAAACGAATATACGCAGCGTTTTTTACGTCATTTGGGAAATATTTTTCTTTACGATCGTGTACATTTCTATATGGAATACCGACAATAATTGTACGGTCAATTTCTTCAGTTTCACGAAGGCGCTCAATTACACGGTGCGCTTTACCAAGCTGAAAATAATCTCTACCATCTTGTGCAATTACAACTGTATGTTTGTGCAGTGGTGTGTAATTTACCGGTAAGTAAACGAGAAGTGTAACATCTTCTTGAAGTGATGCACTATAAAATGAAATTTCTTCAATTCTCCCGATTGTTTGATTCATGTAGATCCCCCTAAATAAAAATTTACTGTAATGATTGTAAGAGCTACGCTTGTAGTGAAAAAGAAAGAAATATTCACTAATAGGTGCTTTCGTTTCTATTTTACCATAATGGTACGAAGAATCTAAAAAATTAGTATTTAAGTTATGAAAGAAAACAGATATAATGAAGTGGGATTTTTGACAGGTGAGAGGGGAGACGGAATTTGAAACAAGAAAGATCGATCGCACTACCATTAGCCATTTCCATTATAGCCATTTCATTCGCAGCAGTTTTTGTAAAGATGTCCTCAGCACCATCTTCCATATTAAGTATGTACCGATTATGGATTATCGTACTTATTATGCTGCCTATCGTTTGGAAAAAACGGGAAGAATTTAGTAAGATTCAACTAAAAGATTGGGGATTTTTAATTGGATCTGGTTTCTTTTTAGCACTTCATTTTCTTTTATGGTTTGAATCTTTAAAGCATACGACAGTTGCTAGTTCGACGATTATTTTAGCGCTTCAACCAATCGTATCTTTAGCTGGAGGTTTTTTCTTATTTAAAGAAAGAACAACATACTCAGCTATTGCAACAATGGGAATTGCGATATTAGGCGTAATGTGTATTGGTTGGGGAGATTTAGGGCTAAGTGAACAAGCAATTTATGGAGATATATTATCCTTTTTAAGTGTAATAGCGGTTGTCGGTTATTTATTTATCGGGCAAACGACAGTAAAGAAAGTATCACACTGGATTTACAGCTTTACAGTTTTTGCATTCGCAGGTATTTTTATGGGGATTTATAATATAGTGTTGCAAGTGCCTTTTACAGGTTATACGAAGTGGGATTGGACCGTTTTTCTTTTACTTGCGGTTGTACCGACAGTATCACACGTCATTAATAATTGGTTATTAAACTACGTAAATGCAACAACAATTTCAATGAGTATTTTAGGAGAACCCGTCGGAGCATCTATACTAGCGTTCTTCTTACTTGGTGAAAGACTAAATGTAATGCAAATTATCGGTAGCATGCTCGTATTGTTTGGTGTATCTGTTTTCTTACTACAGCAACAAAAACGAACAGCAAAAAATGTAGTAAACGAGCCGGCGTATACACAGGAATTATAATGTTAAGAAGAGAAAAGAGAAGTTGTGATACTTCTCTTTTTGTTTTATAGAGATATGGGCGTATAAGGGGGAGGGAAATGGAAGAAATATTAAAGCAGTATATGCAGAACCTTACAACACTAAGTGAAGAAGAGCAGCACATGATCCTCAGTGAATTACAAATTGAAGAATATAAAAAAGGAACAGTGCTCCTAAGGCAAGGAGATGTTCCTTCGAAATGTTATTTTGTATTAAAAGGGTGCATTAGGCAACATTGTATAGATGAAACAGGGAAAGAGGTTACATCAAATTTTTATACAGAAGAACAAGCAATCGTAAATTTTAATCATCATAAACAAGATAAATCATCTCCGCATACGTTAACGTGTTTAGAAGACTGTCTAGTTGTAGTTGGCGACCTGCGTAGTGAAAAGGACATGTACAAGAAATATTCACAATTAGAAGAAATGACACGTCAAATGATTGAATATAATTTCGGTGAGGTACAAGAAGAACTTTCCTTATTTATTGCATCTACACCAGAAGAGCGCTACAAATCATTATTACAAAAACGACCTCATTTAATCAATCGTGTTCCTCAATATCAATTGGCAAGTTATCTAGGTATTACGCCAGAATCATTAAGCAGAATTAAGAAAAGACTCAAACAGTAGCGTTTTTTCCACCTCTAATCAATAGCCATATACTAAATCCGAGTTCACCTGCAATCATTGGCAATTGGAACAGTGTTTGTACGAATGAGATCATCGTATCGTATTGTGAAAACATCGTATTCATGACGTGAATTATGATATAACCGATAGACGCGAAGAATAGTAGTATACTAATCCATTTCGGTATATGTTTAGATAGGAAAGCTACATAACCTAAAACGAAAAGATGTAAACCGAAAATGATTAACCCTACAGACCAAATGTATTCGAATGCACTGAGAGACAACATCACATATGTTTCTGGATTCGCAATCGTACTTCTTGAAAGTAGCAATGCCAATATTAAATTGAATATAGCGATTCCAAGTATCGCTGTATACATAAGACGAAGCAAGGCAGCTAGTAATGAGAGGCTAGTATGAATTGGTTTTAGAAAGAAATAAAGAGCCCACGCGGCGACAATATCAGTAATGAAAATGATAATCCAACCGAAGATTTCCGCTTTGAAAAGTGAATGTGAAGTTTGGATATTATGGAATGTCGCGCTCGCACCTTCTTGTACAACGAGATTTCCATGAACAAAACCGTAAGAGAAAAGTGCAATGAATGCCATAACAAGAAGAGAAAAGCCAGCAAATAAGGCATACTTTCGTTCAGTCATAATAAATCCTCCTATTCTAATGTTGTTTTCATTGTAATAGGGAAAGGGAGGAGATTCATTGACTTAAATCAAGAGAGGGGAAGTGTAGTGGAATTTCCATCAAAAAAAGATATATGGTTATATCCGATTTTTTTCGTTGTCATTGGAGCGTGTTTTGCTCCCATATTTGTAGGGAGAGAGTATTTTCTTTTATTTTTTACAATTCCATTAGCGATATTATTTATTTGGAGTTGGTTTTCGACAAGATATATCGTCGGAGAAGAAACAATTACTATCAAATCTGGTTTCGTTAAAAAGTGCATATTTATACGGGATATAAAACAAATTTCAAATACGAAAAATCCAGTAGCAGCTCATGCCTTATCATTTGATCGACTTGAAATTATTTATGGATCACATCAAACAGAAATTATTTCTCCTAAAGATAAAGAGCAATTCATCAATCTCGTTACAAATAAAAATTCACATATTGAAACAAAGTAAAAGAGTGGCTACGAAGCCACTCTTTTACTTTGGATTTGTCATATAAGGTTGTACATGAATCATGCATAGGTCACGGAACTTTCCTTCAGCAGTTGTGACAATTACGACTGCTCTTCCTGCACTTTTTCCAGTAATCGTTACTGTATCACCTTTTGGATACATTGTGATAACATCAGCATTCATATTTGTCCAAATAAGTTCTTTATTCGTCGCTTGCATTGGTAAAACGGAAGCTGATAACTCAGTGCTTTGTCCAGTTCTTACTTTTAACTTATTTTTTTCCATATGAACACCGATGACTGAAATAACAGAAGGAGCAATTGAAATTTTAGGTGGATTAGGTTGTATGTTTAAACAAGACGCAGAAGTATTTGTGATAGGTGAAAATTTTCGTGTTTGTTGTTGCTGGAAAGCTGCTAACATGTTGGAGTCCCCTTTCTGTATAAGTGCTGATACTCATACTATAAAGGAGTAGTGTTATGTTAAATTTAACGAAACATAAAGAATTTGTTAAATTTGAGAAGAAGATTGTCGAACTTTGATAAAAAGAAAGCTCTGCTGATACGATAACAGCAGAGCTTTCCCTTTATAGATTATGACTATGTTGTTTTTCGAAATCCTCAAATTGTTCTTCAACTTCTTTTGAAGGTTGTGTTAGTAAACTAACAATTACGATTACTAGTAAACTAATAGTGAAACCAGGAATCATTTCATATAAGAATTCTTTTAAGAATTCGAATTGAGTCCAAATAATTACTGTAGCGGCACCAGAAATCATACCAGCAAGTGCGCCCCACTTCGTCATACGTTTCCAATATAAGCTTAATAAAATAGCAGGTCCGAATGAAGAACCAAATCCAGCCCAAGCGTATCCAACAAGAGCTAAAATCGTATCATTTTGTTTAAACGCTAATGCGCCCCCAACTAATGCAATAACAAGTACAGCCATACGACCGACAAATACAAGTTCTTTATCAGAAGCAGAACGTTTAAAGAAGGTACGATATAAATCTTCTGTTATAGCACTAGAAGTAACGAGTAACTGAGATGAAATTGTACTCATAACCGCTGCTAAAATAGCTGCTAATAAAAATCCAGTAATAAGTGGATGGAATAAAATAGTGCCAAGTTCAACGAAAATCGTTTCTGGATCAGAAAGTTTTAAACCTGCTTTTGAATAGTATGCAATACCGATAAGGCCAGTAAACATAGCTCCGACAACAGAGAAAATCATCCAGCTCATACCAATACGTCGTGCGCTTTTAATTTCTTTTACAGAAGAAATCGCCATAAAGCGTACGATAATATGTGGTTGTCCAACATAACCAAGGCCCCATGCAAACAATGAAATAATTCCTAATACAGAAGTACCTTTAAAAATATCTAATAATGCCGGATCGATAGATTTAATTGTTTCAAATGCTGGACCAAGTCCATTTACGTGCATAATTGTTACGACTGGAACAAGAATAAGAGCGACTACCATAATAATTCCTTGCACGAAGTCTGTCCAACTTACAGCTAAAAATCCACCAAATAATGTGTAAGCTACGACAACTCCACCAACGATAAGAAGACCAACATGGTAATTGAGTCCAAATGAATTTTCAAATAATACAGCGCCAGAGACAAATCCTGAAGCTACATAAAACGTGAAAAATATCATAATAACAAGTCCAGATACTAGGCGTAGCATATGGGATTTGTCGTGGAAACGGTGTTCCAAAAATTCTGGGATCGTAATAGAGTTGTTTGCAATTTCAGAGTAGGTACGTAAGCGAGGAGCGACATAGATCCAGTTTGCGTATGCGCCTAATGTTAGGCCGATCGCAATCCAACTACTACTTAATCCAACGCTAAACATTGCACCGGGTAAGCCCATTAAAAGCCAACCACTCATATCAGCTGCTCCAGCACTTAATGCTGTTACTGCGGGGCCTAGTGTACGCCCGCCAAGCATATAATCTGTTAAGTTGGACGTTCGTTTATAGGCGAAATAGCCAATTACTAACATCCCGAGCATGTAAATAGAGATAGAAGTTAAAGTTAACATCTGCGTACTCATGTAGTTCCCCTTCCTTTTGTCATGTCTTTTGATGCGTTATGCATATTTATAATCTATCATGATTATTCTGAAAAATCCATACAGAAATACGAATTTTCAGAAATGTAAGCGTTTTTTGACATCGTTTTACTTTTTTAATATATAATATTCATGCAAAAAACCTTATTTTTAATAGAGTATTTATTATATTTACATAAAAAGAGGTTGTTTTGTCAATATAATATTGAAAGGAGAGAAAAATAAAATTCTTTTAAAAGTATTGACTTATGAAAAAAGTTAGGTCTATAATGAGTGCAACTTAAAAAAATGCAAGCGTTGATGAAGAAGAGTACACATGATGAACATGTCAGAGAGCTGATGGTTGGTGCGAATCAGTATGGGATTGATGTGGAATGGGCTTCGGAGCTTCCAAACCGAAACGAAAGAAGTAGGCTTTGGCGACATGATCTCATCGATACAAGAGACACGTATTGTTTTTGATACGGTAAAGTGCGTTACGTTTGTAACGAATTAAGGTGGCACCACGGGAGTACCCGTCCTTTCTATAGGATGAGTACTCCCTTTTTGTGTACAAAAAATTAAATAAATGAAATCGTTTAAGTAAGAAGAGTACGTATATTGGAGACGTTACAGAGAGCCGGGGATAGGTGGGAGCCCGGTGCGGTGCCATATACGGAATGGGCTTACGAGAGGTATGCTGAACAATTATTTCAGTAGGCAACCCGGGTTCCGCCGTTACAAGGATAAGGTATATATTTTGTACCTGAACAAAGCGGGATGCTTTTGTATCCAACATGAGGTGGTACCACGGTAAATTTATCGTCCTCTACATATTTTCGATATGTAGAGGACTTTTTTTATTTTTCAGATTGAGGTGAAAGGCATGATGACAAAAGAGGAATTTATGAAGCAAAAAGAAAAGGGAAGAACATTTTTAGTAATCGCTGAAGAAGAAGGAGATAGCATTACGCCAATTTCTTTATATAGACGTATGAAGGGAAAGAAAAAGTTTTTATTAGAAAGCTCCCAGCTTCATCAAGATAAAGGGCGCTATTCTTACTTAGGATATAATCCATATGGCGAAATGAAAAGCGTTGGTACGGAAGTGGAACGAACGATTTACGGTCAAACAGAAAAGCTGCAAGGTAACGTACTACAAGTGTTAGAAGAAGAAACCCGGTCAGCACACGTAGACAGTCCATTTCCATTTTGCGGAGGAGCAGTTGGTTATATTGGTTATGACGTCATTCGGCAGTATGAAAACATTGGCGCAGATTTACACGATCCATTGAATATTCCAGAGGTACACCTTTTACTGTACCGTGAGTTTATCGTGTATGACCACTTACGCCAAAAATTATCATTTGTATATGTATGCAGGGAAGACGATTCAGCTTCTTATGAAGAAGTATATGAAAGATTGCAAGTATACAAAGAGGAAGTGCTGAAGGGAGAAGAAGCCGAAGTAACTGAAATAAGATCAACATTGTCATTCACTTCTTCTATAACGGAAAAAGAGTTTTGCGTGATGGTAGAAACGGCGAAAGAATACATTCGAGCCGGGGACATATTCCAAGTCGTATTATCTCAGCGTTTGCAAAGTGAATGTATTGGTGATCCATTCGCGTTATATCGAAAACTTCGAATTGCAAATCCGTCACCATATATGTTCTATATCGATTTTCAAGATTATGTTGTACTCGGTTCATCGCCGGAAAGTTTGTTATCGGTAAGAGAGGATAAAGTGATGACGAATCCAATTGCGGGTACGAGGCCGAGAGGGAAAACGAAGCAGGAAGATGAGGAGATTGAAAAAGAACTGTTAGAAAATGAGAAAGAGCGAGCGGAGCATATGATGCTTGTGGATCTTGGAAGAAATGATATAGGTAGAGTGAGTGAAATTGGCTCAGTTACGATAGATAAATATATGAAAGTAGAGAAATACTCTCACGTTATGCACATTGTATCTGAAGTTTACGGAACATTACGAAAAAAGATGAGTGGATTTGATGCATTAGCGTATTGCCTACCAGCAGGAACAGTGTCAGGTGCTCCGAAAATTAGAGCGATGGAAATTATAAATGAGCTAGAGAATGAAAAAAGAAATGTATACGCGGGTGCAGTTGGATACGTTAGTTTTTCAGGGAATCTTGATATGGCGCTTGCGATTCGAACGATGGTCGTCAAGGATGAAAAAGCATACGTTCAGGCAGGAGCGGGAATTGTTTATGATTCAGACCCAGTAGCTGAATATGAAGAAACGTTAAATAAAGCTAGAGCACTATTGGAGGTAATGAAATGATTGTACTAATTGATAATTATGATTCATTCACATATAACTTGTATCAACTGTTAGGCGAATATGAAGAAGATATTATTGTCGTAAGGAATGATCAAATAACGATAGAACAGCTAGAAGGGATGGATCCAACAGGAATTGTACTTTCACCAGGACCAGGAAAACCAGAGGATGCTGGTATTTGTATCGAAGTGATTCGTCATTTTTATAAGAACGTTCCCATATTAGGTATTTGCCTTGGCCATCAGGCGATTATATCAGCATTTGGAGGAGACATTGTAAGAGCAGAACGTATTAAACACGGAAAAACATCCCGTGTGAAACATAACGGAACGTCAATTTTTTCATACGTTACCCAGCCGTTAACAGCGATGCGTTACCATTCCCTTGTTGCAGCGCAAACGAGTTTGCCACAGTGTTTTGACATACTAGCGACAGCGATGGATGACGGAGAAATTATGGCAGTTCGTCACAATTATTATCCGCTATTCGGATTACAGTTTCATCCGGAATCAATCGCGACAGAAGAAGGCGGAAAGTTAATACGTGCCTTTTTAACAGAAGTGAAGGAGGAGGAAAGAGTATGAATAACTATCTTCGTAAATTAGTGGAGGGACAACATTTAACAGAAGAGGAGATGTATAGAGCAGGGCTTCTTTTATTAAATGAAAACATATTGGAAAGTGAAATTGCAGCCTTCTTAGTCTTACTAAAAGCGAAAGGTGAAACGGCAGAAGAAATATACGGTCTCGTTCGAGCTCTTCGTGAAAAGGCATTACCGTTTTCGAACCATATACAAGGAGCAATGGACAATTGCGGGACGGGTGGTGATGGTGCCCAAACGTTTAATATTAGTACAACATCGGCATTTGTACTGGCAGGAGCTGGCGTAAAGGTTGCAAAACACGGTAACCGAGCTGTTTCTAGTAAAACAGGAAGTGCAGATTTATTAGAAGAACTCGGTGTAAATATTAGTAGTACGCCAAACGAAATTGATTATTTATTAGAGCATGTCGGCATTGCATTTTTATTCGCACCAGCGATGCATCCGGCACTAAGGCGCATTATGAAAATAAGAAAAGAATTAAATGTACCGACGATCTTTAATTTAATTGGCCCTTTAACAAATCCGGTGAATTTAGAAACACAATTTGTTGGCATTTATAAACGAGATATGTTACTACCAGTTGCGCAAGTATTACAGAAACTAGGCAGAAAACAAGCGCTTGTCGTAAACGGAAGTGGATTTTTAGATGAAGCATCATTACAAGGAGAGAATCATGTTGTCATTTTAAAAGATAATGAAATAGTAGAAACGAGTATTGAACCTGAGAAATATGGTTTCTCAATAGTAAAAAACGAAGAGATTAGAGGCGGAGATTCGAAAGAAAATGTAAAGATTACGCTTGGCGTGTTAAGCGGAGAAAAGAGTGTCTACCGCGATACTGTTTTATTAAATGCAGGTCTAGCTCTTTTCGCAAATGGAAAAGCAGAAACGATTGAAGAAGGAATTACACTAGCGGCACATAGTATTGACTCTGGAAAAGCATTAGCCAAACTAAACTTATTAATTGCAGCAAGTCATGAAAAATTAGAAAGGGTGAATTAAAGTGGGGACGATTTTAGACAAAATTGTAGACCAAAAGAAAAAGGAAGTTGCGGCATTATATGAAACATATACACCATTAAAAGAAAGTAGAAAGACACATTCACTTGTAGAAGCATTACAGCAGTTTACTGTCATTGCAGAAGTAAAGCGAGCATCACCATCAAAAGGAGATATCAATTTACACGTTGATGTACGAAAACAAGTAAAAACATATGAAGACTGCGGCGCAGGAGCAGTTTCTGTTTTAACAGACGGTCAATTTTTTAAAGGGTCGTTTCATGATTTACAAACGGCAAGAGTAGAAAGTAACATTCCGCTTTTATGTAAAGATTTCATAATCGATACGATTCAAATTGATAGAGCGTATGAAGCTGGCGCAGATATTATTTTACTAATCGTAGCGGCGTTAACGAAAGAGAAGTTAAAAGAGTTGTATAGCTACGTAATAGAAAAAGGGTTAGAAGCAATAGTTGAAGTTCATGATGAACAGGAATTAGAAATTGCGATCCAATTAAATCCGCACGTTATCGGTATTAATAACCGTAATTTAAAAACATTCGAAGTCGATTTAAGCCAAACAGAAAAGCTTGGGAAACGATTAAACGAGGAGAAATTACTTTGGATTAGTGAAAGCGGGATTCATTCAAAAGAAGATATTATTCGTGTCAAACGAGCTGGAGCGAAAGGTGTATTAGTTGGAGAAGCACTTATGACATCATCTTCTATTCGTACCTTTTTTGAAGATTGTAAGGTGAACATATGAAAGTGAAAATTTGCGGGATCACTGATGTTGAAACGGCAAAACGTGCTTGTGAATATGGAGCTGATGCAATTGGATTTGTTTTTGCAGAGAGTAAGCGGAAAATCACTCCAAGGCTAGCGAAAGAAATCATTCAGGAGATTCCAGCAACCGTATTAAAAATCGGTGTTTTCGTAAATGAATCAGTAGAAGAGATCCAGAAAATTGCAGATGAATGCGGGTTAACGCATGTGCAACTACATGGGGATGAAGATAATCATCAAATCAGAAGATTGAATATTCCGTCTATAAAATCACTCGGAGTAACTTCAGAGGACGATATGAAAAACGCTCAAACATATGAAACGGATTATATATTGTTTGATAGTCCGAAAGAAAAGTTTCACGGAGGAAATGGAAAGACATTTTCCTGGGAACTACTTGTGCATATGCCAAAAGAATTGCGAGAGAAAACGATATTAGCTGGTGGATTAAACGCTCTTAATATAGAAGAAGCGATTCGAGCTATTCAGCCATACATGGTCGATGTAAGTAGCGGAGTAGAGACAGAAGGAAAGAAAGATATAAAGAAAATAAAACAATTTATTATAAAAGCAAAGGAGTGTTCCAAATGAACTACGCATATCCAGATGAAAAAGGTCACTACGGTATATACGGGGGACGATACGTTCCAGAAACGTTAATGCAATCTGTATTAGAACTAGAAGAAGCATATAAAGAGGCGATGCAAGATGAAGCGTTTCAAAAGGAATTAAATCATTATTTAACAACGTACGTCGGAAGAGAAACACCGCTTTATTTCGCTGAAAATATGACGAAGTATTGCGGCGGTGCAAAGATTTATTTAAAACGTGAAGATTTGAACCATACAGGAGCTCATAAAATTAATAATACAATCGGTCAGGCACTACTTGCAGTACGAATGGGCAAGAAAAAAGTTGTCGCTGAAACAGGAGCAGGACAACACGGAGTGGCAACCGCTACTGTATGTGCCCTACTCGGATTAGAATGCGTCATCTTTATGGGAGAAGAAGATGTGAGACGTCAAAAATTAAATGTGTTCCGAATGGAATTACTCGGAGCGAAAGTAGAAAGTGTAGCAGCAGGTAGCGGCACATTAAAAGATGCGGTGAACGAGGCGCTTCGCTACTGGGTTTCACATGTGCACGATACGCACTACATTATGGGATCTGTTCTCGGACCGCATCCATTCCCGCAAATTGTTCGTGATTTCCAAAGTGTAATTGGGAACGAAACGAAAAAACAATATGAAGCGTTAGAAGGGAAATTACCAGAAGCAGTCGTTGCTTGTATTGGCGGTGGTAGTAATGCGATGGGCATGTTTTATCCGTTCGTACACGATGAAGAAGTTGCTCTTTACGGCGTCGAAGCAGCTGGAAAAGGCGTTCATACAGAAAAGCACGCAGCGACTTTAACGAAAGGAAGCGTTGGCGTTTTACACGGATCGATGATGTACCTTCTGCAAAATGAAGAAGGACAAATTCAAGAAGCTCATTCTATTTCAGCAGGACTCGACTACCCGGGTGTTGGGCCAGAACATAGCTTGCTAAAAGATATTGGCCGCGTTTCTTATCATTCCATTACTGATGATGAAGCGTTAGAAGCATTTCAATTATTAACGAAAAAAGAAGGGATTATTCCGGCTTTAGAAAGCTCGCATGCTGTCGCATATGCATTAAAATTAGCGCCGCAAATGAAGAAAGAAGAAGGACTTGTCATTTGCTTATCTGGCCGTGGTGATAAAGATGTAGAGAGTATAAAACGTTATATGGAAGAGGTGTAAAAAATGGGAGTAGAAAAAATTACAGCAGCGTTTGAAAATGGTAAGAAAGCATTTATTCCGTACGTAATGGGCGGAGATGGTGGCCTTGAAAAATTAAAAGAAAGAATTCGTTTTTTAGACGAAGCAGGAGCAAGCATCGTTGAAATCGGTATTCCGTTTTCAGATCCAGTCGCAGACGGTCCAACGATTCAAAGAGCAGGGAAAAGAGCGCTAGATAGCGGCGTAACAGTAAAAGGCATTTTTCAAGCATTAATAGAGGTAAGGAAAGAAGTACAAATTCCATTCGTACTCATGACATATTTAAATCCAGTACTCGCATTCGGAAAAGAACGATTTATCGAAAACTGTATAGAAGCAGGGGTAGACGGTATGATCGTTCCGGATTTACCGTATGAAGAACAAAATATTATTGCACCGTTACTTCGAGAGGCAAACATTGCGCTAATTCCACTCGTTACAGTAACGAGCCCAATTGAGCGAATCGAAAAAATTACGAGTGAATCAGAAGGATTCGTCTACGCCGTTACAGTAGCGGGCGTAACAGGAGTACGTCAAAACTTTAAAGGTGAGATTCATAGTTACTTAGAAAAAGTAAAATCCCATACACATTTACCGGTCGTGGCAGGGTTCGGTATTTCAACAAAGGAACATGTAGAAGAAATGATTACAATATGTGATGGAGTTGTCGTTGGAAGTAAAGTCATTGAGCTGTTAGAAAATGAAAAGCGAGAAGAAATATGTGAATTAATACAGGCAACAAAACAAAAAGAAGAGGCATAAGTCTCTTCTTTTTGTTTTACGTAATAAATGTTAAAATATACAGAAAATACATATAACTTAGAGGGTGAGAAAGCATGCTAAGACGGAAACTACTATATCTTCTTTTAACTGTACCACTATACGCTTGGCTCATTAGCATGACGAAAATAGAGGTGATGGCTCTATTTTTAGGATATGTATTCATTTTTTCCAACTTAAATCGTATTCAAGAGCAATCTATTTTAGAAATATGTATATTTTCGATTAGTATAGAACTATTTAGTATCGTTTCGATTGTATTATTAAACGAATTATTTCGCTGGATCCATTCATTTGAATTAATGAAATTTGGAAATGTTGTATTGCAAGTAATATGTGCTTATATTGTGTTTGTTGTGTTAGACAAAATAATCAGGCAGCAGAGCGTTTTTCAGGATAAAAGAAAATGGGAGTGAAAGGAGCCGTTTGGCTCCTTTTTTGAATCTGTTATAAAAACAATTGAAAAATATGAAATCTGTTATATAATAGTTAAAAATTGTATTTTTAATGAAAAGAGATGATAACATGGCCATATTGTTGGCACTTATCCCAATTATGATGATTTTTATTTGTTTATTTTTATTTAAACAAACGTCGTTACGGTCCTCGTTAATTGCTTACGTTGTGTCTGTTGGAATCGTTTTACTCTCGCCAACGTTTCAATTAGGGATAAGTGAAACTGTGCGCGCAACGATTAAAGGTTGGTTAATTTGTTTTATTGTCGGGTACGTTTTGTTTTTCGGTATTTTTTTATTTCACCTCATGAACAAAATGGGGTACATCGATCAAGTAGCGCGTTTTTTAGAAGAAGTGACGCACGATCGTTTATTACAAATGCTCCTTATGTGTTTTGGTATTTGCCCACTAATTGAATCAGTAAGTGGATTCGGAATTGGTTTCATGGTTGCAGCACCTATCTTTCTCTCATTAGGCTATAAACCGTTTCAAGCTGTACTACTTTCATTTATTGGTTTACTAGCTAGTTCATGGGGCGCAATGGCAACTGGTACGATTATCGGTTCGCAGCTTATAAATATGCCGCTTACAACACTTGGCACAAATACGGCACTACTAAGCATTCCGATGTTTGTTTATTTCGTCATTCTTTCTTTGCACGTTGTTGGTGGCTGGCAGGCCGTTATGGAAAAGTGGAAGGAAGGATTTGGTTTCTTTCTATTATTCTCTCTCGGAATCTATCTTTCTAACGCATACGTAAGTGTTGAACTAGCCGGTATATTAAGTTCTATCGTTACAATTACATTTGGCTTTCTTATCATTAAAGTAAAAGGGAAAAATGAACAAAATCTAATAACAGAACATGCTGCGGCAACGGAGAGAGAAGTATCTATTATAAAAATTATTAGCCCTTATATATTCTTAACCGTTTGTATTTTACTTTCTCGCCTCGTTCCTGCATTACATGACTTGTCCAGATCATATGCAGTCCTTGATTTAAAATCATACTCTTACAAATTAGAAATGCTGTATTCACCAGGATTTTGGCTCGGTATGACTTGCTTATTTACTATTATTTTCTTCCGCATTCCATCTCATACTATTAAACAATCACTCTCGCAAACGATAAAACAATGGATTCCATTTGCTATTACAACGACAATGTTTATCGCCATTTCAGAACTAATGGGTGCATCTGGCATGCATTCATTACTGGCAAAAACAGCTGGTGAAACATTCGGTACATTTTTCGTTTTCGTTGCTCCGTTCATCGGTGGAATCGGTGGCTTTTTAACAGGTAGTAACGCAGGATCAAATGCGATGTTTATAAAACTACAAATGCAAACGGCGCAAAACGTAGCACTTCCGTGGCAATACGTCACAACATTGCAAAACACCGCATCATCGGTAGCGACAATCGCTTGCCCGTCAAGGATTACACTTGGCGCTTACTTATGTAACATCCCGTATCGTGAAAATGAACTATTAAAGAAGACGACGTTAATGATTTTTGGTGCGGTGTTACTTGTAGTGGTAGAGGTTATTTTTTGGTATATGTTGAGAAATTAAAAATCCTCCTAACATAGGAGGATTTTTTTTATGGTTGGATAATGTTTTAAATATGTAAAGCTTCTACTAAATGAATAGGAGATGAAATGTATGCCCCTAAAAAACTACGGCGTGTTAAAAGGTACAGTTATACAATCAAAGATTGGAAAAGGGAGAACACCTCATTATCAAGTTCATTTACAAGATGAAGCGGGAGTAAATTATCGTATTGCAATTAACGTAAAATCGCAAAGTTATCCGTCAGAAGTTTTATATTTTGCGAGTAACAATATTAGGTCAGAGGCGATTCATATTTTACCGACATTACCATTTGGTTTTACGGAAGTAAAAAATAATGAGCCGAAAGTGGCTTTAGATTATGTAAGAGGAAATCTATTTGACTCAACACAAATGATTCCTTTACCTCCCGAAAAAGCAGGAACAGATAATGATTTAAACGAAAAAATAGAACGTTATATAAAACGAGCGATAGAAGAAAAGGCAATTATTTATGCGTTCGGTGAAAGATGGGGACCAGAAGAAAATACACCTGATTCTTACTTTCATTTCGAGCCAGGAAACGGTATACACGATATTCATATGAATCAAGGGAATGTAGAGAAATGGAAAGGTGATAATGGTATATGGCAAGACGGAGGAATAATCATTCACTTTGAAAAGGAAGAAGAATGGGCTGGTATCTTTCTTGCCTTCCAGTCGCAGTCATGGTGTACAGATGACGAGGGACATGCTCGTGTTCCGGTTGAGCATTGTGATTATAAGGGGGAATAATTGAGGAGAGGAGGGCGTTCAAAACGAACGCCCTCCTCTTATTTTATAAAATCCAAAACTAACAAGTGTAGAAATACAAGAAAATAGCAGTGCCACACTAGAAAATGCAATGAGGTACATATTATATTTCATCACTTTGCCAATTAGCTGATTACTGTTGTATTGAAATAGTCCTGCGATTATATTGAATAAAAATAATACGATAAACATGACGATCACACCGTCTATTGATCCTTTAATATCTGGTTTACTTAAAGCGATATGTGCAGAAATACAAATGGCGATAAATAAAAATAGCCAAAAGGAAGGATTCAATACATTACTTATTGTAAATAGGCTTTTCAATAATACAAACGTCGACAAGAGCATGTTTTGAACCATTTCTATATTAATAGAAGTAGAAGTAATTGTTTTTTCGAGAGTTGTATTAAATAAAAAGTATGAATTTGGTACGAAATAGCGCATTAAAAGGATTAATGCAGTGATACCGGAAATAATAGGACCGATTCCAATGAAGAAGTTCCCAATTCGTTGATATACACTTTTTTGATTGTATTGATGTTGTACGTAGCCTAAAGCACCTTGACTTGTATCTGTTGGGAAAAACTGCGTTGCTACAATTTTATGACGAAATAGTACACACATAATGGCATGTCCAAGTTCGTGAATAGGGACACCAATCCAAGCTGTTAAAAGGAATCCTTTTCTCCCGAAAGCTCTCGACCAATACATGCGTGTGAGAGATTCTAAATAGCCTAATAGAAATCCAATTACAATGATAACGCCAATTAAAGAAAATAATTGGCTTACGCTTGTAAGGAGTATTTGAAAAATTGAGTTTACCAATTCCATTGCCAGTCATCCAATCTGTTAAAAATGTTATTTGTTCTGTTTCATAATAGCATTATTTTTCAAGATTGCTAGCACATATATTTCTTTTGAAAGAAGGATTTCAGAATCTTTTTCTTGTAGTCATGTTTTATGTACAAAGTCATATATTGAATTTGTAACACCCTATATGGTATATGCTCAAGGAGGGATAAGAGAATGAAATGTCCGGCGTGTCAGACGGAAAATGCAGCAGAGGCAAAGTTTTGTGGGAATTGTGGACATTCGTTGACGGAGGAAGTAGTAGCGAGTGGTGCACAGGAAGAAGATGAGCAACAAGCGCGCGCGACACAAGCAAAGGAAACTCGACCAAATGAAACGGTAGAGCAAGCGAAGCGGTTTGCAAGTGGCTATTTTCAGTTCTTTAAACACGCATTACAAACACCGACAGCGATTATGAAAAGTGGAAATGTTGAAGTACGAAATGGAATTACAAGCCTTGTACTTATTTGTTTTTTAGGAGCGTGTATTTTTTATAGAATAATGAGCGCAGCGGCGAATGTTACAAGAACATTTGCACCGGATGTATCTACGCCTTCTTTCTTTGGAGAGTCTATAAAAGTCTTTTTATTTTTACTAATTTTAACTTTATTTGTCGGATTTATTATTTTTGTAAGTGGGAAGATGATGAAATCATCTTTTTCGTTTCTTGAAGTATTCGGTATATGGGGGACGATAGCGACACCAGCTATCGCTATATTAGTTCTTTCTTTTCTTTTTAGCTTTTTATTAATCTTTTTCTTACCGCTATTTCTATCAGTAGCTACAACTTATATGGCAATTAGTATAATTGTAGCTATAGTAAAACTAGATAACGGTGGATTAGATCTTGTTTACACTCTTCTTATCGCAAATGTTTTAAACGGAATCGCAATATGGATTATATTCTGGTCTTACTTTAACATGATAATTCAAACATTTACGGGAGGATTAACTGGCTTCTAACGAAAAGGTGGTTGAATGGATGAATGTATGTACAAAGTGTGGGACTCAGCTTGAAGACGGTGTGCAATTTTGTCAAAACTGCGGTAAGAAGAGGGAGAACCCTGTAATAAAGAAGAAAATGAGCAGCGGTACAAAAGTTGGCATTACACTTTTAGTACTACTTGTTATAGCGATTGTCGGTTTGTATGTATATGGATCGTCGTATTATACGCAGACTGCGCAAGTAGACCGGATGATTACTATTGTACAAGAGCGGGACGGGGAGAAGTTAGCTGAAATCGTCACGGCAGATGATCCATCAGTTATTGTAACGAGAGAGAGTTTAATGCCACTATTTTCGTATATAAAAGAAAACCCATCTTACGTGAATGAATTGAAAGAATATTTGAGGCAAGGTGAAAAACGAGGGGACGGAACCGAAAGAGCAGATTTTTCGTTAACGAAAGACGGGAAGTATTTCTTTTTATTTGATCGGTATAAATTGAAAGCGAAGACATACTATACGACTTTACTTTCAAGTGAAAAAGGTACATCTTTAAAAATGAACGGAAAAGAAATTGATAAAACAGATGATAAAAAGTTTGAGAAGCAATATGGGCCGTTTCTTCCAGGAGCTCAAGTGTTTCAATCAGAATATAAAAATGATTATGTAAAACTATCACGTGAAGAAAAGGTTGTACTTATGAAACAAGGTCAAAATAACGTAACGATAGATTTAACGTTGCAAGGGCAATATATTACAGTGCAAACGAATGCACCTGGTGCAACATTGTACGTGAATCAAAAACCAGTCACAGCGCTAGCGGGAGAAGAAATTACGTGGGGACCGGTAGCAACTGATGGAAGTGCGACGATTTATTTAGAACGAAATGGAGAAAATGGAAGGGAAACGACGACGGTAGAAACGGTAACGGCACTTCCTTCTTATAATCTTCCATTCCAAAAGCAAAGTACAGAAAAAACAGTTGTTTATAATGTTACTCCAGCGCCCACGACTCGGTATGTATATAATGGTTTCATCTTCCCGGATAGTGATATTCGAAAATTAACGAGTGCAGACTTAACATATTTATCGAAAGAACAGTTGAAAATTGCTAGAAACGAAATATACGCAAGGCATGGACATATGTTTCAAACGAAAGATATGCAAGCGTACTTTTCAAACCAGTCTTGGTATAGGGAAAATCCGTATTTTACAGGAAAGCTAACGGATATTGAATCTTATAATGCTGAACTCATCAAATCAAGAGAATAAAACACGTGAAAAAGGTACAGTGCATAACTGTACCTTTTCTATGGTTTTTTAGCTGGACCAGGATCCCTTGAGAAAAAGATATGAAAGAGGAATGTGACTTTACTTGCTCCTCCTGATGTGCTTGCTTGCACATCAGATAATGCACTAGATGTTAAAACACCTTCAGAATGAGGCGGTACGACTATTTTGAGGGCATCATCTGATTCTGATGATGCAGTAACTGTTATTGTATCATCAGATAAGTTCAAAATTTTTATAGTACCGATTGGTAAGATGGACTTGCCAGCGTGTGATGCTGAAGCGAAGTGAGAGCCTTTCCAAATCGTTTGTGCGAAAGTCTCATCATTAGATAACCAAGCGCGAGCGCTGTATAATGTTGCATTAATAGAAAATTCTTGATCAAGCGAGACGGCGGGTTTCGGTTCTTGCGGTTCCTCTGGAGTTTGAGCGAGAAGGCCGGCACACATACATGTTTCACCTCTACTTTCGATTATTACTGTTATAGCATATTAAATATGTTGTTTATAAGACACGACAGCTACCTAGTAAGGCATAGATTTGTGCACCAAATTTGAAGATGAAATTCTCTTTCTTTACAATGGAAGTAGGTGTTATTTCTATAAAATATGGAAAACGTAAAGAGTATGTAAAAAAGAAGGAGTGGTAAAGTGAACTATGTCATTATTGGCGGAGATGCAGCTGGTATGAGCGCAGCGATGCAAATTGTTAGAAACGATGAAACTGCAAATGTTGTGACGTTAGAAAAAGGTGAAATTTATTCGTACGCGCAGTGTGGTTTACCATATGTCATTAGTGGTGCTATCGCTTCTACGGAAAAATTAATTGCGCGTAATGTAAAGACGTTTCGTGATAAATATGGGATTGATGCGAAAGTACGACATGAAGTAACGAAAGTAGATACGGAAAAGAAAATGGTGTACGCAGAGCATACGAAGACGAAAGATGTTTTTGAATTTCCGTACGATCGTTTATTAATTGCGACTGGAGTGCATCCTGTTATGCCAGAATGGGAAGGGCGAGATTTGCAAGGCGTTCACCTTTTAAAAACAATTCCGGATGCTGAGCGCATATTAAAAACGTTAGAAACGAATAAAGTTGAGGATGTAACCATTATTGGCGGCGGTGCGATTGGGCTGGAGATGGCAGAAACATTCGTCGAACTTGGTAAGAAAGTAAGAATGATTGAGCGAAATGATCATATCGGTACGATTTACGATGCAGATATGGCTGCATATATACATAAAGAAGCAGGGAAACATAATATTGAAATTTTAACGAATGAAAATGTAAAAGCATTTAAAGGAAATGAAAGAGTGGAACAAATTGAAACGGATAAAGGAACGTATAAAGCAGATCTTGTTTTAGTGTCGGTTGGAGTGAAGCCAAATACTGATTTTCTTGAAGGAACAAATATACGTACAAATTATAAAGGGGCAATCGAAGTAAATGCATATATGCAAACGAATGTGCAGGACGTATATGCAGCTGGTGATTGCGCAACACATTACCACGTTATAAAAGAAATTCATGACCATATCCCGCTAGGAACGACTGCGAATAAACAAGGGCGACTCGCTGGACTGAATATGCTTGATAAGCGAAGGGCTTTTAAAGGTACGTTAGGTACAGGTATTATTAAATTTATGGATTTGACGCTGGCAAGAACAGGCTTAAATGAAAAAGAAGCAAAAGGGTTACATATCCCGTATAAAACAGTCAAAGTAGATTCTACAAATATGGCGGGCTATTATCCAAATGCCAAACCACTTTATTTGAAATTACTATATCGCTCTGATACGAAACAACTATTAGGCGGACAAGTAATTGGAGAAGAAGGTGTAGATAAACGAATTGATGTGATCGCAATGGCACTTTTTAATAAAATGAGTATTCACGAGTTAGAAGATGTTGATTTGAGTTACGCACCACCATATAACAGCGTTTGGGATCCAATTCAGCAAGCGGCAAGGCGAGCGGAATAGCACTTTTTAAGTGCTATTTTTTTCGTTAAAGGGGAATCATTATTTTTGTCGAATGAAGAGAATTGGAAATAGTTACGTACAAGGAAGGGGATCATTAAAAATGTTTGTAACACTGCAAACAGTTCAAGAATCAGAAAAAGAAATATTGCGTAATTTGTATGCACTATATCTTCATGACCTCTCGACATTCACTCTTAATATAACGATTGGGGAAAATGGATTTTTTGAATACGAAGATTTGCACATGTTTTGGGAAAATGATGGAATCACTCCGTATTTTATAAAAGCTGAAAATAGTATTGTAGGATTTTTATTATTGTTGGAACGCCCGTTTTTGAAGAAGGAAAACGACTTTAGCATAAATGACATTTTCATATTGAATCAGTACAAAGGAAAAGGAATCGGTAAACAAGTTATTGAGAATGTATTAAAAGAGAAACGAGGGCAGTATTTCGTTATCGAACTTGTGAAAAATGTACCAGCAGTTTCTTTTTGGAAGAAAGTATATAGGGAGCTAAACATCGAATTTGATGAGAAAAAACAGTTAATCGATGATGAAGAATGTCTCGTTCAAACGTTTAAAATATAATGAAATCGATGCTCCTAGTATATTACTTTGAAATTTAACTTTATTTCGAATATACCATTCGCCCTTGAAAACATAGTACTTATCGCTTATATTTTCATATAGTATTTATTTTTAAATAAAGCAATGAACGAACCAGGGGGCACAGTATGGCAATTAACATGAAAACAATCGAAGAATGGATTGCTGAATCAAACGCAAGACAAGAAGAAGACTTTGGACATGTTGTGGAAGAGATGAAAGAAGTATGCGTCGGACTTGATAATGCGACATTAATTTATACGAAAAATGTATTTTGTTTCGGTAAGAAAGTAGAAGTATTATTCTTCTTCCAAGACCATGTCGTGATCGGACAAGAAAAAGACGAATATATTGAAATTGAAAAACTAAAGTATGATGCCATTACAAATAGCAACTTAAAAACAAATGACAAAAACACAACGTTAGAATTAAAGTTTGCTAACGGACAATCTATCAATTTAGATAGTTTAAATGATAACTACGGTACGAAAAATTGGTTATTCGCGAGACAAATTAAGAGTATTTTTAAATTAATCTAGTAAAAAAGCACGCCGTCCACCGGCGTGCTTCTAATTACGTAAATCCCCTTTTAGCCAATTCCGCGCCCGATACGCTCCAACAGGAATTTGAATGAGAGACGTTTCATTTTCCACATCTATCCCGTACAACTGATCACATGAATTTGTATCAAAACTTAGTAATGGATGCCCGCCCATTCCCATCGCGGTTGCGGCGAAAACGAGTTTATGAACGAGTATACCAGCTTCCATTTGGTGAATACGGTATCCTCTATAGCCTAATGCACGTGTATAGTAATCTTTCTTTCCGACCACATGTAGGCAAAGTGGTACTTGAAAAAGATTTACGTTATCCATTGTCATACTGGATTGAAGGGGATAACGAAGGTCTCCATATCGAAGTGGCTGTATGGAATGTGATTTACTGTTATAAGAATAAGCGCCGTTTTCTATATCTTTTACGTTATAAAAACATCCATATAAGGAGACTCGTGCATTTTCATTTACATACTGACCATCAAGATCGTTGTAATAAGGGAAGGAGAGGCTCGCTTCTTGTAGTAAAGTAGCGAGCTCTGCTGCATCCCATTTCGTTAAAGTAAAGTCAGCGTCAGGGGAATATCGTTCTTTACAAAGTTGTAAGAAATCATACGATAATCGCTCTACTTTCGGCAACTGTACAGCGTGCGCATGATGTTGATAGTGCTCTTCATGATGTAGTGTTTGGAAGTGTGCTGTCGATTCGATCATAGAAGCTTCATTTATTTTTGTTATCATAGGATGTTTATCTACTTGCTTTGATCGAACGAAATGTTCGTGTGCTAACGGCGGAAATTGCTGCAGTAATTCATGAGAAGTAACCGTGTTAGTATCATGATCACCATTGTGAAACCAATCATTTTGCGGTTCTGTACTTAAAGGAACAATGGCATACACACTTTCTTCGCCTTCTGACAGTCCGAGTAAATGATTGATTGCACGGTCTAGAAACTGAAAATATACGCCATTTGTGTAACCGAATTGTTTGGCACATGCAAGTAATTGACCGATGAGAACACCACTATCTAGTCCTTGAAGACGATATGAAAAATTATTGTATTTAAAGAAGTTTTTCCAAAACATAGTGGATACGAATGCAGCACCAAAACAAGACTGTATGTTACAACGATTGCCGAGTGCTTCCGAAAGATAAGAATCGAAATTTCCTTCGCGAAGTAAAATAAGTCGGTGGTGCGCAGCGTCGTAATGGTAAATACCGTCTGGATAGTCATCAATCTTTAAATATATATACAATTCATTTGGATATAAAGCGCCGCCTGAAGGGATAGATCTTCGGAATAAAATTTTCTCGCTATTTAGCTGACATAATTGTGTTAAACCAAATGAGGCCCAAAGGTAATGACCAATCTCCTTCAAAGTAGGTGTAGTAGAAGAGTTAGGTAAAGACAATGGTATTTCTAAAGGGAGAGGGATGACAGGTACGTTTCGATATAGTTTATAAGGAAGTGGTGCATCCTCCCAGTCCACTTCATGGTTCGGCATAATTTCGTCTATAGAAAAATGGAGATGATGTAAAAAAGTACCCAGCTGCATAGAATCCCCTCCTTTACTATGGAAACGGGTGCGGATGTGGATTTAATTGTTCATTCGTTAAAGGCTCAGCACTATATCCAAGCGTCATGGGTACGGTATACACTCTATCTAGCCCTGTAACACGAGTGAGATGGTGACCGAACGTCATCGGTAGCATGCCTGGAACAATGACTTTTACACAATGTAATCCGTTTTTTTCTATAAGAGGTACTGTTTGATCTACAACGATTACTTCAAGTCCAGCTTGTTCTAGGCGGTTTAAAAGTTGATGAAGATCGGATGTTAAATCTAGATCAAATGATTGTAACCCGTTCATTTCTTGGAACGTTTGCACCGGTGCATCGTCACGTAAAAGGAAGTGAAGACGTTCTTCCGCTTCTTTCAATCCGTACAGCATACTATGGTCTTCCATTTTGTTTACAAGATAAGGATCTTGTAAGCAGTTTTCGTAGTGCTCTCTTTTTTGTTCGAGTTCATCGTCTGTTATTAGTAACATGCCTGCTATTTCATGGATGGCACTCTTTAAAGCGCGGACAGGGTCTAAATGAGAGCCTCCCGCACAAACGACGTTCATTCCATTTTCACGCGTATTTTTCGCGATTACCCATAAGCTTGGGATGCCGTGTTCCATCGTTGCGTTAAAGGCATGCAATTCATAGCCGGTAATCGTGTATAGCCGCTGAATCATTAATTGTAATTCTGTATCATTTGCTGAACTAAGATCAAGGCGGGGGAGAGGTAATTCGGCATACCAAGTGAGCAAAAAGGCGTCACGCTCTACAATTTCTAAAATGCCGTGAAAAATTGCTTCTTCTAAACTACCACCAATAGCACATCCATTTGATGTTTCATATACGTAAGCATCTCGATGACCGAGGCTATAATAAGCGATTGATTCAGGAATTAAAATCGGCCGGTTTTGTAATAAAGAGTAGCCCCATACCCAGTTTTGTTCATAGTCAGGATCAAACGGTTTAAACGGAAAACTATTCCGATTATAATGTTCATTTGTATGTACACCGAGTGAGAGGGGATTCAGTGCATGATCCTCTAACTCACGAAAACTGCCGTGTACATTTGTCTTTTTTCCTCGAGGTGACATACCACAATATCGTTCTAAACCTTCTAAAATAGCAGTCGCTTCACTCATTGCAAATGAATGAGTTCGGCCTGCAACACCTTCATTTCCAAACATTAATGGCATGTTGATAATAACGTCAGCAAATGGTAATAAAGAATGCTGCATTTTTCCGTTTAACATACCGACCCGATAATCTAAATAATCTCTCGTTAAAAATGTGTTTAGTTCATGAATGGAACGACAGCGATACGTTGCTTCGCTTGTTTTTAAGCTCGGTTGTAACGAAATTGCTGCGGCATCTGCCGTATCGTCAGGCAAATTGCTACATACAGGGCAGAGCGGATCGGGAAGAAAAGAATGCCGCGTACATTGCAGTGTTTGTAAATTTAGTAAAATGAGTTCGTTTTCTAAAGAAGAATGGTGATGAGTTAATATTTTCTCTGTTTCTGCACGAATAAGATGGCACATTTGTAACATGCCATTTTGGGTGGCACGTACATCACGTCTTGTGACATTATCTGCCTTTAACGCATATTTCCGCTGTAGTTCCCACATTTCCTGTTGATCAAAGCCAGCGATAAACCGGCGTCCATCAGAGCAGTTGGAACAGCCAGTTGCAAGAGGATGAATGTAAGGACCGATAATACCTTCACCAAATGAAGTGAATGCACGTAGCCATGGAATATGATTCGATCGAAACATTAGCTCAGCATCATGATGAAGAGAAGAAGGAGAGCCATCATGTAGTACGAGAGCGAGATGAATATGTTCAGGGAGTTCTTCTGTAAGGCTATGTTGACGAATGATAGAATATTGTTTGCATAGTTGATCATGTACATAGTTTGCAAGTAAGCCATCTCCTATAAGCAATATATTTTGAGTCATAGACTGTCCTCCTTTGCAATTAATACTCCGTACACACCATCTAAGTTCTCTTTCAAAAATGATTCAATAGCTAAATCAAACACGAATGGATAAAAATTATGTTCTTCTAAATGTTGCAAGGCAAGCTGTACAGATTGTGTGCTCGGAATTTCTTCTTCCGCTTGTATTTCTAACCTAAAAGAATCCGTGTCATATAAAATAATAGAGGATTCCGGCAAGATATTAGCTCGGTATGGAGTCTCTTCATTTTGAATATGAAGAAGGGATAGTTGTAGTGCGTTTCGTAACGCTAACGTTGTATTAATATTAGATGCGCCGTACCATCGATCATTTATACCGATCCAAACGACTGGAAAGCTGAGAATCTCTTCACTTACTGCTATTTTAGGTGTTTCATGAATTGTAGCGAGAGCATCGTAATAAAATCTACAATGTTTATCATGAATTTCGGTTAAGTCGACCGTCGTAATTTCTTCTAGCATATGTGATTGTCGCTCATACAATTTGTTATTTAAATGTTGTTGTAGCGCCCGGTATACACCTTCTGTCATCGTTTCTCCAGCGCCAATACCGATATCATTATGTTCTGGAATAAGGCGGTGCATAATTTCTGCTATATATGTTTCAATTCCTGCTAAACCAGCTTCTCGGCGTGCTTCATTATGAGTCAAACCTCCGCAAGTCATAAGAGGCAGGAGGGAAGCAGGACCATCTGATAGTGGAGTAGCTACTTGAATATTGCATTGTGATAACGGTAATTGATATAAATCTTGTTCATCCCATACATGGAATAAACCAGCTTCTTTAGAAGTTAATGAGTCGAAAAAGCGGAATAAATCAGTTGAAGTATGTTGGTTGGACCGATGCTCAAGTTGTTCAGAAAGATTTTCTATCGTATCAATTGTAAAACTTTCATCAGTTGCGAGAGGATGTTTTATAAAAGGATGCCATGCTCCTTCGAGTGTTTCGTAATTTAATAAAAAGAATTGTGGTTCTTTTTCTCGGTAAGAATCATCAGCGACATGCTTAAGTAATTCAAATACAATTATATTTGCTAACATTGCAGATGGAAGTGGTGAAAATGATGCTGATGAATGTTCATTTTGTAAAGTCGTTTCATGTAGCCGGTGCCATGCGGATTCCCAGCATTCTTCATGAGTAGCTGTTACGATAGGACCAGCTATACCAAGTGCTGATAAACAGACGGCTGGTATGAAGTTCTTTCCTATTTCTCTACAAATCGTGTGAACTGCTCTTAAACCTTCAATATCTCCATTTTGAGAAACGTACAAAATCCAGTCGAAAGGCTCGAACACTTCATGTAGGGGACGATCAATTGTCGTATCAATTTCTTGAACAAGTACAGTATCATCAACTTCATATGCAAGTTCTACTAGCTCATGAATGCGGTCGTAATTTGTTTCCTCATAATCTGTAACAAGGTAATGAAAGGTAGGTAATCCTGATTCTAATAAAGAAGCAACTAAGGAAGTAAGCATATCTCCAGAACCAATGATAAGGACGTTTGCCCCGCGATACGTTTCGAATTTTAGAGCGCCTGAATGAGAATCAGCTTCTAAAAATTCAATTTGTGAAGCGTATCTATCAAGTAAGGCGCTATTTAATTCATGAGGTGCATCTTGACTTACATCTCGAACGAAACCATTTTCATATAAAATCTCTCCGATTTCAAATACACGATTTTGATAGGGGAGAGGGAGACCGTCGGTTATTTCTGCTAAAGAGTAATTACCGCTAAACATGGGCATTAATTTTTCAATCCAGTTGTAAATTCCATCACCGTCCATACGAAATGAACTGGCGTTATTTCGAAAATAGACACCCCCGTTTGAATCGGGGAGGAAAAAAGTATCCTTATTT